>DASCOW010000130.1:0-5260 GCA_036012205.1 Verrucomicrobiota bacterium | reverse complement strand
TGGATGGTCTCGGCGCTGTTCGGTGTGTTGCGCGAACCGATCGCCGAGCAGACATTCGAGCACGACGGCAAACAGTACGAACTGGCCATGCGCTTCAAGCGCTACTACAACTTTCCGTCATACGACATCGAACTGGTTGATTTTAAGCACGACAAATTTCAGGGCACCGAAAAGGCGCGAAACTTTTCCAGTCTCGTGATTGTGCGGGACCGCGCCACTGGAGCGGAGCGCGAGGTGAACATCTGGATGAACCATCCGCTGCGCACTCACGGAAAAACCTACTTTCAGGCTAGTTTCGACCCGGAAAATGACAAAGCCACCATTTTGCAGGTCATCCGAAATCCTGGATGGGTGACGCCTTACATTTCCTGTGCCCTCGTTGGGCTCGGGATGCTTATTCAGTTTTTGACTCACTTGCTTGCTTTCAACAGAAAACGAAAGGCTGCTGCATGAAAAAGCTGTCCGCCCCCCTTGTCGCCGTTGCGATCATGACCATGTGGGCCTTGATGGGGCTGGTGCGCATGCCGGGGGTTGCCAAAGATCAGCCGGACATTTACGGCTTCGGTAGACTGCCGGTGTTGCTTGATGGGCGCATACAGCCGATCGAGTCTACCGCACGCAACGCTATGCGCGTTATTCGCCACAAATCTACCGGTCGTTACGCCCGAACCGGAACCAAGGTGCTAACCATCCCAGCCGTCGAGTGGCTGCTGGAGCTAGCCGCCAAACCGGGTGTAGCTCGTTCCCGACCGGTGTTTCGGATCGACAACGAGGAGATCAAGGACAACCTTCGCTTGCCCAAGGACGAAAAACATTTCTCAGTGAATGACATCACTGCCGGCGACAACTTCGAGCGCTTGGCCCGCGAGAGCGGGCGCATCCGTTCGAAGGATGCCAGCTTAAGAACGCCCTACGAAAAAGCGCTCAAGGCCGTCGCCGATTCGCTGATGATTTACCAGCGCTTGGCCAAGAGCTTTCGGCCGCAGAATTCGACTGACTTCGCAGCGGAACTAACCCGGTTGGAGACAGTGTTTCCCGAGGGTATGACCGCCATGCGAGCGCATGATTCGAATGCGGAACACGACGAGTCGAAGCATCAGGAATTCTCCAGGTTACTCGACACATTGTTTGATCCCAGCCTGCGCGACGGCGACGGAAGCGGTGTGATGTTCTGGCCGCGGGTCGTTCCGGTGGGCAAGACTTGGCAATCATTGAGTACGAATCTGCTGAGCAGCATCAGCATAGCTGCCGCTGCCGAGAGCGACTGGAAAATTCAATTCAATCCCGCCGTCAAGGCTTACGCCGGTATGGTCTCGGCTTACGCTAAAAAAGACGGGACAACGTTCAACGTCAAACTCCGGGATTATCAAGATTATCTCCGGGCCAACGGGTTTTCTGCTGAACTCAACAAAACTGGTAAGGAGTTTGTGTTCAACAATTTCGACCCGTTTTACAAATGCGAAATCCTCTACGTGCTAGCCTTCCTGTTGGCTTGCGGCGGCTGGCTGACTCTGGCCCGATGGCCAAACCAAACAGCCTACTATTTGATCGCCCTCGCTGCCGTTATCCATACAGCCGGACTCATTTTTCGCATGTGGCTCGAGGGTCGGCCGCCGGTGACCAATCTCTACTCAACAGCGGTGTTTGTCGGCTGGGGGGCGGTGATCCTCGGGCTGATTCTTGAGCGCATCAACCGCGACGGCATCGGCAACGTCGTTGCCAGTGCTGTGGGCTTCGTCACGCTGCTTGTCGCCGGTGGGCTGTCACTCAGTGGCGACACAATGGAGATGTTACAGGCAGTGCTCGACACCAATTTCTGGCTCGCGACACACGTTGTGATCATCACGATCGGCTACTCGGCCACCTTTGTTGCAGGCTTCCTAGCGATCATTTATGTGGTGCGCGACTTTGTTGCCAACCGGGTGCCGTTCGGCAAGGCCAACCGCACGGCGCTCACCAAGATGATTTACGGCATCGTCTGCTTTGCCACACTCTTCAGCTTTGTCGGCACAGTGCTCGGCGGTATCTGGGCCGACCAGTCGTGGGGTCGGTTCTGGGGATGGGATCCGAAGGAAAACGGCGCGCTCATGATCGTCATCTGGAACGCCGCCATCCTGCATGCGCGCTGGGGCGGGATGATCCGCGAGCGCGGACTTGTCTCCATGGCAATCTTCGGTAACGCCGTAACCGCCTGGTCCTTCTTCGGAACGAATATGCTTGGCATCGGCCTGCATTCGTACGGATTTATGGACAAGGCGTTCGCCTGGCTGATGGTGTTTGTCTTCGTGCAGGTTGTCGTGATGACCGGTGGACTGATGCTTGGTACACTTGGTCAAGCGGGCATGCCAAGCGGCCAAGCTGGTGTGCTTAGGCTGTCTCGGCAGGCGCGGCTTGTGGTGGCCATCGAGGCGGTTGTGATTTTTGCCAGCTTCACTGTCGCGATCTACTACCTGCTGAATGCGCTCGGCTTCTGACCGCAAGTCAGGCCAGGCCGCAATTTTTGCGGGCGCGGTCGAGGACGGTGGTCGCCCGGTCGCGGGCCTTGTCGGCGCCGTCCTTCAGGACTTGGTTCACGTAGTCGAGGTTGTTCTCCAACTCCGCGCGTTTGGCCCGAGCTTCTGCGAAATACTCCCAATAGTACTCGAACAGCGCCTTTTTCAGGTCGCCGTAGCCCAGTCCTCCCGCGCGCAGACGCTTCTCCCAGTCGGCGGCTACTTCCTCCGGGGCCACGAGTCGCAGTAACTGAACGGCGATGTTTTGGTCGGCATCCGGCTTGGGTTCCTCCGGTGGCCTGCTGTCCATCACGAGTCGCATGATGGTTTTGCGCAGCGGCTTTTCGTCACCGAAAATGTCGATCGTATTGCCGTAGCTCTTGCTCATCTTTTGCCCGTCCGTGCCTGGTACGACCGCCACCGAGTCACGAATCTGCGGTTCGGGAATCACGAACGTCTCACCATAAGCTTGGTTGAACTTGATCGCAATGTCGCGCGTGACTTCGACGTGCTGCTTTTGGTCGCGGCCAACCGGCACCACGTTCGAGTCGTAAATCAAAATGTCAGCAGCCATCAGTACCGGATAAGCGAACAGGCCGTGATTGGGCGACAGGCCCTTGGCCAGTTTGTCCTTGTAGCTGTGGCATCGCTCAAGCAGTCCCATCGGCGTGAGCGTCGTCAGCAGCCATGTTAACTCACACACCTCTGGCACATTGCTCTGGCGGAAGAACACCGCCTTGGCCGGGTTGAGCCCGCAAGCAAGAAAATCCAGCGCGACGCCGAGTGTGTTTTGCCGCCGCTCACCGGCGTCGAACACCGACGTCATCGAGTGGTAGTTTGCAATGAAATAATACGCCTCGCCTTGTTCCTGCAGCTCGATCGCGGGTCGCATCATGCCGAAGTAATTGCCGACATGCAGCGTGCCCGATGGCTGGATTCCCGATAAAATAATCATCAACTTCTGAAAAATATCCAAGCGCTTGACCAAGCGAGGGAATCCCCAGCCGGCAATTGCTTCTTTGCAAAAAACCGGCCAAGTTCCTAACGTCTTCGGGCACGGCGTCAATGCAAATCAACGAAGACAGAGATTGGGAAGCTCTCTACCGGGCCGATGACACCTTTTGGGATCACGGCGAAGCTTCGCCCGGCTTGGTCGATTATCTGGCCACGAATCCATCGCTGCCGCCCGGTCGGGCGCTCGTCCCCGGCTGCGGTCGCGGTCACGATGCCCGCGCGTTGGCCAAGGCCAGATGGGACGTCACTGGGCTCGATATCGCCCCAAGCTCGGTGCCCTTGGCCAAGCGCTTGGCTGACGAGGAGGGGCTCCTTATCGACTACTGCGCTGGCGATTTTTTGAACGACGAGCCGCATCAGCCATTCGACCTCGTCTTTGAACACACGCTCTTTTGCGCCATTCCACCAGCGCGCCGTAATGACTATGTGCGGGCGCTGAGCCGCTGGCTCAAGCCGGGCGGACTGTACCTTGCCGTCAACTACATGATCACCGAGGACAACGGAGAGCCTCCTTTCAGTAGCACGACCGCCGAACTGGACGAGCGTTTCGGTGAAGCGTTCGAGTTGCTCCGACGCTCAACGCCGCGCTCATACGAAAGCCGCGAAGGAAAGGAGCTGATGAACGAGTGGAGAATGAAGGGTTAAAAGTTTCCAGTTTTCAGCTTTCAGAAATCTGGCCGGACTACTGCTTGCCTCGGGGCTGGGCTTGGCCAAGCGCTGCAGTCGCAGGAAATCATGAGCGGCAGCCGTTACGTTAGCGGCGACCAAGCGCGACGCACCTTTGCCGCTCGCAGCCGGTGAGGCGTTCACCATTGAGGTCGATTGGAGGGACGGCACGCGCACGACACCGGCCGATGCCAAAGCCGGGCGGCTGTATGGAATACGCCAAGTGGGCGGACTGGCGATTCAGCCTACAAACAGAAAAACGGCTGTTTTTGCAGATTTAAGCACCAGGCTTGAGCACGAGCACCGGGCCTCCAAGCGAGATGAGTTTGTACAGCAGCCTGCGCTTCCCGGCGGGCTGAACCACTCGGGGAAGGGCTTGGCTGCCACCGATATCGATGGCGACGGCAGGCCCGACATCGCCGCGAGAAACGCAGGCCGCAACACGGCGTACGAACTGCACTGCAAGCCGGTGCGGTTGTTTTACGGGGACGGCGTGATGGAACTCGCTGAAGCCTTAGCCGACGCAAAAACAAAACAGTGGAAACCGATCCGCACTCTGGAGGTTTTCGCAAAAACTTTTCTGCACATTCGGGGCACGGTCACCCGCAACAAATTGTTCGCTGCTGCAGCATTGCCGCGGTTGATCGGCCCCGCGTTTGGAGAGATGAACTCACGGGAAATAACGGTTTTTCCAGTGCTGTTTTCCTCTACAAAACTGTTTTTTTGAGCTTAGCCCGCTGCCGGATGCAGCTCAATTGGCGCCGGTGCAAGCACTGTGTGCAGAGGATTTTGATGATGACGGAATGCTCGACCTGTTCCTCGCTCAAAACGACTTCGACGTGCCGGATCGGTACTCGCGTTACGACAGCGGTCGAGGACTTTGGTTGCGCGGTGAGGCACTGGAACCTTCGCCGTGGTGCCTGCATCAGAAAGCGGCATCGCTCTTTACGGTGAGCAACGCAGCGTAGTGGTGCAAATGCCATTTTTACTAGAGAAAACTGAAAATCGCGGTACTGTTAACAGTACCAAGGTTCGTATTTCCTAGGGAATAGACACACCTAAAAACTGATGCTTTTGGAGTTGTTCAG
>DASCOW010000129.1:0-2707 GCA_036012205.1 Verrucomicrobiota bacterium | reverse complement strand
CGCATCAACCTGCCGTGGAATCTCTCCATGCTATGGGAGGTGCAAGGTATTGGCGATTACTGGCTTGACGAGGCTAATACCGCCGAGCAGGACGCATACGCACTCTTAAATGGCCGTATCAGCTACAAGCGAGATAATTGGGAGCTCTTTGTTTATGCCCGGAACTTGGCCGATGAAGGCTATTCCAACAACGCGCTTGATCTACGCTACACCGATTTCTCAAATCCGGCTGCGCCTCGACCCGCTGGCATGATCCTGCACATCCCCGGTTGGCCAAGGACATTCGGTGTGGGCCTGAGCGCCAGTTTCTGAGCAGAATCATTATATATAAGCAAGAGGCCGGGAACGATCCCGACTTTTTTCTGTCGTTTGGCCAATCGCTATTCGCGGCGCATGAGAGTGTCCTGTTGGGCGAGTGCATCCACCGGTTCGGGGTGATCGAGAGTGTAATGCAGTCCGCGGCTCTCCCGGCGCTCTAGCGCCGAACGCACGATGAGTTCGGACACCATGGCGAGGTTGCGTAGCTCGAGAAGGTCGCTCGTCACAGTAAAATCCCAGTAGTACGCCTGGATTTCCTCCTGAAGATTCCGGACGCGACTCAGGGCGCGTTTCAGCCGCTTGTCAGTGCGGACGACACCGACGTAGTCCCACATCAACCGCCGAAGTTCGTCCCAGTTGTGCGCCACAACAACCATCTCGTCGGGATCGATAGCACTGCCGGATTGCCACTTGGGCAGTTCGGAGATGGTTGGTTTCGGAGGATGGTTGAGCACGTGCCCGGCGGCGCGGTGCGCGTAAACGAGCGCCTCGAGCAGCGAGTTGCTGGCGAGTCGGTTCGCGCCGTGCAGGCCGGTGCAGGCTACTTCGCCGATGGCGTACAAGCCACCGAGATCCGTTTCGCCGTAACCCCCAACCTGCACCCCACCGCACTGGTAATGAGCCGCCGGCACGACCGGGATCGGTTCCTTGGTGCTGTCGATACCGTACCGAAGGCAGGTCTCGTAGATGTTCGGGAAGCGGTTCATAAGGAACCGCGCCGACTTATGGGTGATGTCCAGCAGTGCGTGGTCGTCGCCACTGCGCTTCATTTCGCGGTCGATCGCACGGGCCACGACGTCACGCGGCGCGAGCGACTTGAGCGGGTGCACGCCGTCCATAAAACGTTCCCCACGCAGGTTTGTCAACTCGCCGCCCTCGCCGCGCACCGCCTCGCTGATGAGGAACGACTTGGCCTCGGGGTGGTAGAGGCACGTCGGGTGAAACTGGATGAACTCCATGTTGGCGATGGTTGCCCCGGCTCGGTATGCCATCGCGACCCCGTCGCCGGTGGCGATGTCGGGGTTGGATGTGTAAAGGTAAACCTTGCCGCAGCCGCCGGTGGCAAGAGTGATGCTGGGTGCGGAAAATGTTTTGACCTGTCTTGTTTCGTAGTCCAGCACATACACGCCGATGCAGCGGTTGGTCTGTGCTTGGCCAAGCTTGGCCGTCGTGATGAGGTCGATGGCGAGGTGGTTCTCCAGCACCGTGATGTTACCATGCACGGCGATGGCGGCGAGCAGCGCGCGCTCAATCTCGCGCCCGGTCACGTCCTTGGCATGAAGGATGCGTCGTTTAGAGTGGCCGCCTTCCTTGCCGAGATCGAGTTCGCGGTGGCCCTGGGTCTCCCGCTCGGAGAACTTCATTCCAAGCTGGATCAATTCCTCGATGCGCTCCGGTCCCTCCTCGACGATGCCGCGCACGACATCCTCGTCGCACAATCCGCCTCCTGCAGCGATCGTGTCGTACACATGGCTTTCGAACGAGTCCTCATCGCTTGTGACAGCGGCGATCCCACCTTGTGCGTAGTTTGTGTTGGACTCTGCGCGGCTTTTCTTCGTTATGATCGCGACGGTTCCTGTGTGCGCGACCTTCAGCGCAAACGTCAATCCGGCGATGCCGCTACCCAGCACCAAGAAATCAAACTGTTTCGATGAGTTCTCCATCCGGAGCGCAGAAGTGTTCGGTCACAGGCGGCCGTTGTCAATGAGGCGTGTCGTGCCGAAGAATACTGCCAGTGCCAGGTGCGTGCCTCGGCCGACGTGTTTGACTGGCTCGAGCGTCTTGGGATTGAAGAACTCAATGTAGTCCAGTGTGGCCAAGCGCCGCTTGTCGATAAGTTGTACCAGTTTGCGGCGGAGTGTGCCGGAGGGTAGGAGAACGGTTGCGTTTTTCACAGCGGCACGTGCGGCGCGGATAACCTCGTATAGCACCGTCGCCTGCTCGCGTTCGGCGGGCGTGAGGTAGGTGTTGCGCGAACTCAGCGCCAAGCCGTCCCGTTCGCGAACCGTTGGTGCGACCACGATGCGAACCGAAAAGTTTAAGTCAACAGCCATTTGTCGGATCACGGCTGATTGCTGCCAGTCCTTCGCGCCGAACACGGCAACATTCGGTTGCACGAGATTAAACAGTTTGGCCACGACCGTTGTCACGCCGCGAAAGTGCGTTGGCCGCGACAGGCCTTCCATACGCTTGGCCAGGCGCGATTCGACGACGAACGTGCTATGCATCCTGGGGTAAATCGCACCATTTCTAGGCGCGAACAAGATATCCGCACCGTGTTCGCGGCAGAGCGCCGTGTCATGCTTGAGAGTGCGGGGGTAGTCTGCGAAATCCTCATTCGGCCCGAACTGGGTTTTGTTGACGAAAATGCTGACGACTACTGTGCCAC
>DASCOW010000128.1:0-3060 GCA_036012205.1 Verrucomicrobiota bacterium | reverse complement strand
CGAAGTCATCCGCTGCCGCGCGCTATTGTGGGGATGAAATTGTAAGCTGGGTAGCCGGATTCGAGGCGCGCTATTCCCGGTTCCTGCCGGACAGCCTCATCAGCCGGATCAACCAAAAAGCGGGGACGGAGTGGGTGTTACTCAACGAGGAGGATGAGCGCATCATCGGGATGTGTCAGGAAATGCATTTTTTTACCCGAGGCATATTTGATCCCACTTCACTGCCGCTGCTTCAGCTTTGGAACTGGCAGTCTGCCCATCCTGTGTTGCCGGATGACGCTGCCATTGAGCAGGCCCGGGAACGGGTCGGTTGGCGCAAGGTGGAGCGCAAGCCGGGCGCCATTTTTTTGCCGCAGCCCGGGATGAGTCTCGACTTGGGCGGCATCGGCAAGGAATACGCTGTGGACTTTGTCGCGCACTTGGCCAAGCGGCACGGGGTGGAAAATGTCATGGTCGATTTTGGGAAGGACATCCAGGCAATTGGTAGCCCGCCCGGCAAGCCGGCGTGGCACATTGGCCTGGAGGACGCCCGCGAGCCGGGCCGGTGTTGGACCGGCTTGGCCATCAGCGACCAGGCGGTAGCCAGTTCGGGTGACTACCAGCGCTATTTCATGCACGACGGCCGACGTTACAGTCATATCATCGACCCGCGCACAGGTCGATCCGTGAGCAACGAGTGCCGGGCAGTCACGGTTGTCGCTCCCAGTTGTGTCATGGCCGGGATACTCTCCACCGCTGCTTTTGTGCTGGGGCCGCAGGAAGGGCTTGGCTTGATCGAGGCCCATTACCGGGCGGAGGGCAGCATCACCACCGACCGGCTACGCTCCAGCACCCAGCATTTTGATGAATATGTTGTATCGTAACAAGAAGCTCCTGTTAATTGCCTTGGCCATGGCGTCACGCCTGGCTCCGTGCCATGCAGGGGATAGTGTCGGCGTCGGGGAGGTATTCCCCGATTTGGCCAAGTTTGAACTGGAAGGCAACCTCCCCGGAGACCTCAAGGGCAAGGTGATCCTGATCGATTTTTGGGCCACATGGTGTGCGCCCTGCAAGGAGTCGTTTCCGGTGTTGGAGAAACTGCACCATGACTATGCCAAGCGCGGCCTGGTCATACTGGCCATTAGCGTGGACCGGGATAAAAAGAAGGTCGCCCGTTTTTTGAAAAAACAGCCGGTTTCCTTTTCCGTCCTGAGAGACGTTGCGCAAAAACTGGTTGCCCGTGCCAACGTCAAGACCATGCCCACTTCCTTCATAGTGGATAAGCAGGGGAAAGTTCGGTTTTTGCACAACGGATTTCATGCAAAAAAAACCGAGCGCCAGTATATACAGGAAATTGAGCAGTTGCTGGAAAGCAAAAAACCGACGAACGAACCATGAAAAAATCAATGCAATTAATGGTGCTGACACTGGGGGCGCTGGCGTTGTCAGGGTGTGCCACGGTCAAGCCGTGGGAGCGTGACACGCTGACAGACTATACGATGAGGCCGGACCGCGATCCCCTGGGGAGCCTGCTTGCCGAGCATATGTGGTTCTCGAGGGAAGCCGCCTCCGGCGGGCGCTCAGTGGGCGGTGGCGGTTGCGGATGCAACTAACAAAACACTTGATTGCATATCGGCAACTATTAACGAATATTAATTGTATTTTCACGGTAGATTAAATCGAGCCTGATAGATTGCCCGTATGAAAGCGATGCGCTTCATTCAAAAAGCTGGATACAGAGTTGCCATAGGGATTCGCACTTCTCAATCGATGAAAAACCACAGGCTAACCACATTCAGGCTGCAAACGTCGATGATGATCATGACCGTCGCGTTGCAGATTGCCCCCTTGGCCCGCACGGTGGTAACGGCAGCCTGGCAGGCCGCCCCGTCTTTTGCCGTCATCCTCAAGTGGGGCATCGGCACGGCTGCGGTGATGGGCGGTTACGACGCCGTATCCGGTGCCTCGACAAAAATCACCAGTCCTTCTTCCGCTACCGGCAAGACCGGCGAACAATTTATTTACCGAATTACCACCGCCCCGAAATCGGCAAAGATTTTCACCGCCACGCCGCTGCCGGCCGGGCTGGTGATGGGCGTGGGTGATTTCAAGAGCTACATCATGGGCCGGCCGACGAAAGCCGGCACGACCAAGGTGGAGTTGACTGCCACAAAAAAGGGATACGAAACCCTCAGTAAAACCTTGGTGATCAAGATAGAGCGATCGGGTGTCCCGCCTTCCATCACGGGACCACCCAAGATTCGGGAGGTCGAGCCGGGCGGTGGGGTGGAGTTGAGTGTGGTGGCTGACGGCGACGGGCCATTTAGCTACCAATGGTATCACTTTGACAAGTTGATGCTGGGCGAGACTGGCGCCTCCCTGCGTTTGGTCAACTGCATTACACCGGACAGCGGGGACTACTCGGTGCACGTCAGCAACAAGTTCGGCAGCGATCAAAAAATCGTGGCCCAACTCAACGTGAACGGGGTGCCTGCGATCCTGATATTACCGGCCAACATCCGATTCCCGGTTGCCGAGTCGGCAGAGTTGGAGGTCCGGGCAGCCGGACTTGCTCCGTTGAGTTATCAATGGTTTTTGAGCGGGCAAAGAATCGCCGGCGCCACCGGGGCGAGGCTTTCCGTTGATGTTGTAAGCGGAGCACACGGCGGGATCTACCATGTCACGGTCTCCAACAGCCTTGGAGCGGTTGAGAGCGACGATATAGTCGTGGACATTGACTACGGGGTGACGCCTCACGACGAGGCGTTTGTGACGATGGACGACTCGTGGCGCTACAACCAGTCGGGCACCAATCTTGGCACCGGATGGCATAAACCGGGATACAACGAGGCCGGCTGGCTGAAGGGCGGCGCACTGCTTTATGCGGAGAATTCCTCGCTCCCGGGGCCGAAGAAAACGTGGTTGTCTCTTGGCAAGATCGCTTATTATTTTCGGACAACATTTGATAATCGCCATGATCCTGCCACCGTGGTGCTGCAGATGGAGACGATCATCGACGATGGGGCAGTGTTCTATCTCAATGGGCAGGAGGTTCACCGACTGGGCATGCCCGATGGCAGT
>DASCOW010000127.1:0-3246 GCA_036012205.1 Verrucomicrobiota bacterium | reverse complement strand
GTTTTGAACCGGGCGCGATTCATCCAGTCTTGTCCAAGCGCTCTGCCGCCGAATTGCTCCCGAAACAGCCCTTGGCCAAAGTGATCTCACGCCACACGGTTGGATTGGCTGATCCGCTGTCAGTCGATGGCATCCCGGAGGACCAGCGACTCAACGACTCGCTGCCGCAATCGCTTGACCAGTGCATCCGGGCCTACGGTCTGCGCCATTTCAAAATCAAGATCAACGGCGATCTTGACACCGATCTCGAACGACTACGTTGCATCGCTGTGGCGATCGAACAACAGTCGCCGGACAACTATGAATTCAGCCTCGACGGCAACGAGCAATTCAAGTCCGTGGTGGAGTTTCGTAAGCACTGGACGAATCTTGCCAACGACACGGTATTGGCTTCGTTTTTCAAACATCTCCTGTTTGTCGAGCAACCGTTCCACCGCGACATCGCGCTGGAGGATTCCGTGGGCGACGGATTTGACGACTGGCCGGGCCGCCCTCCAATCATCATCGATGAATCTGATGCCACGATCAATAGCCTGCCCACGGCACTAACTCTCGGCTACGCTGGGACGAGCCATAAAAACTGCAAGGGTATTTTCAAGGGAGTCGCCAACGCTTGCCTGCTCAGCGCACGGCGGGAGGCCTGTCACCTGTCGGTCATGAGCGGCGAGGATTTGTGTAACATCGGCCCAGTCTCCGTGATACAAGACCTGGCGGTGATGGCGACGCTTGGAATCGAGAGCGTCGAGCGTAACGGGCATCATTACATGGCCGGATTGTCGCAATTTCCGGACGTCACGCAGCGGCAGGTGTTAAGCGCGCACGCTGGACTTTACCGGGTGGGCGAACAGGGTTGGCCAACGCTAGAGATCCGGAACGGGCGGATCGACTTGAGAAGCGTCAACGACCAGTCGTTCGGCACCGGCTTCGATCTCGATCTGTCACCGTTCGAGGAGACCGGCCTCGCGGAGGAATGAAAAAGCAACCTCTGGCCAGCCTCGATCAACGGCACTTGTGGCATCCGTTCACGCAGATGCGCGACTGGCTGAAGGGCGAACCGATAGTCATCCAGCGCGGCAAAGGCGCGCTGCTTTGGGATCAGCGCGGCCGGGAATACATCGACGCCAACTCGTCGATTTGGACCAATCTTCACGGGCATAACCATCCGAAAATCAACGCCGCCATTCGCCGGCAACTGGCCCGGGTAGCTCACACCTCGGCGCTTGGTCTGGCCAACGAACCGTCCGCGCTACTTGGCCAAGCACTGGTAAAACTGGCCAATCCTCGAGCCGGTTTGACCAAGGGGCACCCGCGCTTGAGCAAGGTCTTTTACTCGGATGACGGCTCAACCGCGGTCGAAGTCGCGCTCAAATTGGCTTATGAGTTCGCGCGTCGCACCGGCCGCGCCCGCAAACCAAGGTTCCTGTCGGTTGATGGTGCGTATCATGGCGACACGATTGGAGCGGTCAGTGCCGGGCAAATCGACCTGTTTCACAAAACGTATACTGGGATGCTGTTCAAAACGGACAAGGTGATGTCACCGTACTGCTACCGTTGCCCGTTCAACAAGGCCAAGCCGGAACGAAGCGACGCACGCGACACTCGCAATTGCAACTCCGAATGCGTTGACAAGGTCGAGCAGCGGTTTGCTGCCCGCAAAAAGCGCGGGAGCAACTACGCTGCAATGCTCCTGGAACCGGGCTTACAGGGACCGGCCGGCATGATCGCGCAGCCGAAGGGATGGATTGGCCGTGTTGCGCAGATTGCCAGGGGACACGGAACCCAACTCATTGCCGATGAAGTGATGACCGGCTTTGGCCGCGCTGCCAATCGATTATTCACGAGTCACGATGCGACTGTGCAGCCGGACTACCTCTGCCTAGCCAAGGGGCTGAGCGGCGGGTATCTGCCGATGGCAGCAACGCTGACCACGCAGGAGGTGTTCAACGCCTTCCTCGGGGATTACTCGGAGTTCAAAACCTTCTTTCACGGGCATAGCTACACCGGCAACCAACTCGGCAGTGCTGCAAGTCTGGCAAGTGTCGGGTTACTGCAGTCCAAGGCGACGTCGGCCAACCGCAAAAAACTGGCTACCAATCTTCAATCAGAAGCCATACGGCTTTGGACCTTGCCGCAGGTGGGCGATATCCGACAGGCTGGTTGCGTGCTGGCGGTGGAACTTGTTCGAGACTGGCAAACTCGCGAACCGTTTATATTGGCCGAGCAGGCCGGTATTCGCGTCTGCAACGCCTTGGCCAAGCGCGGTGTGCTGACGAGGCCGATCGGCAACGTGATCGTTGTCATGCCTCCGTATTGCACGACACAGCGGCAGGTCAAAAAAATCTTTGCCGCCCTGCACGACTCAATCGAAGAATCCTTAACTCAGAACCTATGAATCCGCAGATGACACAGATTCCTGCAAATGCAAACAAAAGGAATCTGTTATAATCCGTGTTTCAGTGGATAAAGAAGACTGAAAACTAACATGAGCGATCCCGAAAATATTTTTGCCACTGTTGCCCTTGGACTGATATTGATTCGGTATTTCTTTGAGTTATGGCTCGACGGCTTAAACACCGCGCACGTGCAGAAGCACGCTGATGAAGTGCCGGAGTCATTTCGGGTGGTCATGGATCAGGCTGCGTACAAGAAGTCAGTGCAGTACACGTTGGCCAAAGCCAGATTTGGAACAGTGTCGGACAGTTGCAGCACAGCGCTGTTATGCGTCCTGCTCTTCAGTGGGTTGCTCTCTTCGCTTTTTGGTCAAGCCGTGAACTGGGTCGGGGATTCACATTGGGGACTGGCCATTGCCTTGTGGGCCGTGGTTCTGCTGATGTCCGTGTTGAACCTACCGTTTTCATGGTGGTCTCAATTCAGGCTTGAGGAACGGTTCGGATTCAACAACTCCACGCAGCGCACTTGGTGGACGGATCAGTTCAAGGGCGTTGTGCTGAGTTTTGCCATCGGTGCTCCGCTGCTGGCGTTGATCCTTTGGCTGGCTTATGCCAGCGGCGACTATTGGTGGCTGTGGGCATGGGGCGTGATTGTTGTGTTTCAACTATTGATGAGCGTACTGGCACCGATCTTTATTCTGCCACTGTTCAATAAATTCGCACCATTGCCTGAGGGGGGGCTGAAGGGCCGGTTGAACAACTTGGCCAAGCGCACGGGTTTCATTAACGCCGGCATCCAAGTGATGGATGGCAGCAAACGCTCCAAACACTCAAACGCTTTTTTTACCGGCTTGGG
>DASCOW010000126.1:0-5144 GCA_036012205.1 Verrucomicrobiota bacterium | reverse complement strand
CAGCGAGGTCGGCAACATCACCGCCTACTGCCAAAAGCTGTTTGACCCGAAAAACGCCCAACTTTTGGCGATCGAAATCCAAACTTCCGGAGCCGGACAGTATCCGATCACCCGAGACCGCATTCGCTCACTACTCGTGCAGGCCACCGGTTTGGCCAAGCTCTCGCACCATAAAACCAAGGAAATCGAGAAAGCAAAGCATGCTGAACGGTACGGAGCATCCAGCAGCAGCCCCAATTCTTTACGATGGAGAGACAGAGAGCCCAACCTCCCGAACCTCAAGGGCTGTTTTGGCTTTTGTTTGGCGGCGGCTCCGCTACAACCAGCGGAGTTTTTTCGAGCCAATGTCGTTCATTCGCTTCATCAGCAGAATCCTCGCTCGCATCCTGTTTCGCCTTCGCATTCATGGTGCCGCCGTGCTGGACACCCCCGGTCCGGTGCTGCTTGTGCCCAACCATGTGTCGTGGTTTGACTGGTGGTTGGTGGGACTGTGCGTGGGGGAGGACTGGCGATTTGTCACCTCGGCCTCGAGGGCAAACAGCCACTGGATGTTCCACTTCATGATGGTCAACCGCTACACGTTCCCGGTGGATCATGCCTCGCCGTTTGCCGTGAAGGAGATGGCCAACTTCCTGCAGGGTGGCGGCCGGATGGTTTTGTTCGCCGAGGGGCGTATCTCGGAGACTGGCTGCCTGATGAAGCTCTTTGAGGGGACAGGGTTTTTGCTGCACAAAACAAAAGCCAAGGTGATCACTTGCCATTTGCGCAACGCGCTGCGCCTGCCGTGGTCACGGCAACCGGGCTGGAAGCGACTCTTCCCAGCCTTGAGTATCCACTTCAGTGATGTGCTGGAGTCACCGATTGAAAAGTTCAGCGGCTCGACCGATGTGCGCGAAGCACTGACACAGTGGCTTCGCGAGCGGATGATCGAGCATCATTTTCATGTGGAGATGGAGCACGGCCACGGCGACGTGCTCACGGAGATCTCCTCCAAGGCCCGGCAGCGTCCCGGCACGGTTGTGCTTGAGGATACCACCGGCCAGGCGCTCAAGCACCGGATGGTGATGGTGGGCGCGGAGGTGCTGGGCGAGCGGTTCCGGCGGTTGCTTGACGGCAACCAAGAGCGGGTTGGCGTGCTGTTGCCGAACGTCAACGCCACGGCGGTTTCTCTGCTGGGTTTGTGGCGCATCGGCAAGATCCCGGCGGTGCTCAACTACTCTACCGGTGTGCCGATGATGATCACCTGCGCGGAGCTGGCCGGGGTGAGGCAGGTCATTACTTCGCGCGTGTTTTTGGTCAAGGCCAGCCTGGACGTGACGCCGATGGAGGCGGTCGGCATCGAGTTCATTTATCTCGAGGACATCCGAAAAAACATCCCCAGCTTGGCCAAGCTGGGCGTGCTGCTCAAGCATCGGCTGGCACTTGGCCAGGCGCGGTTCAATATCCCGACCGACCGGACGGCGGTCATCCTGTTCACCAGCGGATCGGAGGGCGTGCCCAAGGGCGTCGAGTTGACGCATCGTAACATCCTCGCCAACCTGCGGCAGTTGTACGCGATCGTGGATCTGGTGGACGACGACAGCCTGTTCAACTGCCTGCCGATGTTTCACAGCTTCGGCTTGATCGTGGGCACCATACTACCGCTATGCCGCGGTATTCGCTCCTATCTGTTTCCATCGCCGCTGCAGTACCGGCAGATTCCGACTGCGGTATACAACTCCAACGCAACGCTCTTCCTCAGCACAAACACGTTCCTCAACGGTTACGCCCGCAAGGCACACCCGTATGATTTTCGCAACGTGCGCTACCTGCTCGCCGGCGCGGAGAAGGTGCAGCAGGCGACGTTCGACACGTGGGCGCGCAAGTTCGGCATTCGCATCAACGAAGCATACGGCGTGACAGAGTGTGCCCCTGCAATCAGCGCCAACACGAAAGCCGACAACCGGTTCGGATCCGTGGGGCGGTTGCTGCCTGGTATCGAGTACAAGCTCGAACCGATCGATGGAGTGAAGGAGGGTGGCCGTCTGTTCGTTCGCGGTCCGAACATCATGAAGGGCTACCTCAATGCCGATGCCAACACGGTGTTCCAGACGCTCGACGGCTGGTACGACACCGGCGACATCATTCACGTTGATGTTGACGGCTACTTTTGGGTCAAGGGCCGAGCCAAGCGCTTTGCCAAGGTCAGCGGCGAGATGGTCAGTCTCACGGCAGTGGAGGATGCCTTGGCCGGAGTGTTTCCGCAGTACGGTGAGGAGTGCGAGGTAGCGGTGGTGGCTTTGCCGGACGCTGACAAGGGGGAGAAACTCGTCGCCGTGACTAACGAGCCGGGGCTGGAACTGGGAGAGATTCGCAAGGCCATCGCCTCAGTGGGTATGACGAATCTCTGCGTGCCGCGAGAACTGCGGGTGATGGATGAGTTGCCCAAGCTCGGCACTGGCAAGCTCAATCATCGTGAGGTGCTCCAGTTCGTCGAGTCCGATCCTGCTTGAGCCGTATTTCGCGTTGTCATTCGGGCCGGCTTTTGGTAAGCCCGCGTATGCGGTTTTTGTTCCGCTGGGCGTTTCGCCTACTCATCCTGTTAATGGTTGTGGTAATCGGGTTGTTTCTCACAAAGGACGCCTTGGCCAAGTGGTGGATCGTCAGCGAGTTTCGCGAGCAGGGGATGGATGCCAGGATCGGCCAACTCGAGATCGGTTTTCCGCTCAACTCCACCGTCTCCGCTTACGACGTAACCATCTGGAATCTGCCCGAGTACGGCGGCGCTCCGATGCTCAAGATCGACCGCCTGTTCATTGACTGCGACTTCTCGGAGTTGATGAACGTCCGCCGCAAGCTCAAACCGCATTTTCGGCTGGTGAGCATCGACATCACCGAGTTCAACCTCGTGGAAACCAAGGGAGGCGCGCGCAACCTCATCTCGCTGCCGGACGCCGTGGCCAAGTCGTCGGCCCAACTCGCGCTTGGTGAGTCACCGCTCTACTTCACCATCAGCACCCTGACCTTCTCGTGGGAGCGGCTGAAATTCACCCATCTCGCCGATGTCGGGAAATCCCGCGACGTCAATATCAATATCGAGGACTACACCGTGCAGGACGTTGAGAAACTCAGTGACATGCGCCCACTCTTCGACCGAATCGCCACCAAGGTCACCTGGAAGGTGCTTCTCAACAAACTCTTCGGCCGACTGTTCGGTGACTGACCAGAGAGCGCTCGACCAAGCGGCGAGTCAACTCATTCGCTTCAGGCAGCCCTGCTCGACCTGCCAGCGGTGCAGGTTGCCGGAAAGCTCGCCAGGCCAGTTTTCCTCGGTGCAGGTCATAAATACCTGACCAAGCGCCTGGCCGGTGCGGCTGATCAGCGGCATCAGGCCAGCCCGGCGTCCGGCGTCGAGTTCGCCCATCACATCGTCGATCAACAGGATCGGTGGCGAGCCGTGGATGCCTCCGAGGAAGTCGGTCTGCGCCATTTTCAGCGCAATGGCGAAGGTGCGTTTTTGTCCTTCGCTGGCGAATTGAGCCGCTGCTTGGCCGTCGAGGTTCAGGGTGAGTTCGTCCCGGTGCGGGCCGACGAGCGTCGTGCGGTATCGCAGTTCGCGGGCTTTTGACTTGGCCAAGTCCACCGCGAAATCCTCCCGCACGCTTGGCGCGTAGGCAATACTTGCGTTCTCCGGTTTGGCGGCGATTTTCCGATAACTCAACCGGATGAGCGGCGAGAGTTCTTTGACGAGATCACGCCGGGCCGTGATGAGTTTTTCACCGTTGACGAGCAGTTCCCGAGTGAAGCTGTCGAGCAGTGCCAGATCGGGGGAGTCGCGCTTGAGCAGTGCGTTTCGCGAGCGTAGCGCCTCGGTATAGCGGTGCAACCGCTCGAGGTAGCCGGGCTGGGTTTGCGTGAGCAGCAGGTCGAGAAAACGGCGGCGAGCCTTAGCAGGCCCGATGACCAGCAACGCATCCTCCGTGCAAAAGACAACTGTGCGAAGCGTGCCGAGGT
Source organism: Verrucomicrobiota bacterium (assembly GCA_036012205.1). Taxonomy (GTDB): domain Bacteria; phylum Verrucomicrobiota; class Verrucomicrobiia; order Limisphaerales; family UBA1096; genus UBA1096. Next base: position 1,151 of record DASCOW010000126.1, on the reverse strand, counting down.
AGTCAGCGACCCGGCGCATCGGTTTTTCGTTTACGGTGAGTTTGCGTTGAGCGGTTGACCAGTAGTAGCGGATGTCACTTTCCGCCTGGCCAAGTGAGAGTCCGCCGGCGAAGAAGGCCTTCTGTCCGTGTCGAATGATCTGTGCATTGCCGACGCCCCGGAACGAGCGCAGCGTGGCGAGCAGATAAACAGCCTCGAGCAGATTGGTTTTTCCTTGGGCATTGAGCCCCAGGAGCACATGAAAGCCTGGTTCAAAAGCGATATCGAGCCGCCGGATATTTCGGAAGTCACGCAGTTTTAGCTTTCCCAAGTGCACGCCGCATTGTGGGGCGGGGCGAGGCAGGGTTCGAGCGCAAAGATGCTAAAAACGAAACAGCGCGCCGATCTTGGCCACGACCTCGAAGTCTTTCATCACGAACCCGGTCATCTCATCGACGTAGCCCTGATTGACGACGAAGAACATTTTCGCGCCCGGCTTGTACTCCCACTGTAGACGGCTGTTGATGCTGATCGACTCGGAGACGTTGTCGTATTGGGCGAGGTTGAGCCAGACCAAGTCGGGGGTGAAGCTGTAGCGAAACGTGCCGGAGATCTGCCGGATGGTGGACTCGTCGAGGGCGTCCCAATCAATCAGGTTCAGCGAGTACTCGCCGCCAACAAGCAGCTTGGGCCATGGTCGGTAAAATGTCTCGAGCGAGATTTGATGCCGTGTGCCGTCGTAAAACCCACCGACTTGGTACATGGGCCGCAGGAACAACTTCCGGTGCATGCCAAAATAGCCGAACGTCCGCACTTTCCACCATTCGTAATTTCCAGCCGGAACGACAGAGCCGTCCGATATCTCAAAATTCTCGTCTGGCCGGTCGGTCACGTGGGAAACATCGAGCTTGATGATATCCTGGCTCTCGAGATAAAGCGACAGGAGGTTGAACTGTTGCTTGGTGTTCACGATGTCGTTGCCGAGGTCGGTGTAGAACTCCGCCTCGTAGCCGTGGCGGGTGTTGCGCAGCCACGGGATGCTGTCGTGGTAAGGGATGAAGTCCGCCTCAACCATGTACCGGCGTGTGCCCCGCCGGCGGACAAAACCCATCGCCGGGTTGAAGTCGTCGCCGATTTCGATGGCACTGGCTGTCAACTCGATGTTGCGGTCA
>DASCOW010000125.1:0-2588 GCA_036012205.1 Verrucomicrobiota bacterium | reverse complement strand
CGGCTACGGCATGGCCGTGGCGCAGGCACAGCACGTGATTCACGAGATCTCCGAGACCCTTCGGGGGAAAGGCGTCGAGGTGCGGTTTGCGATTCACCCGGTTGCCGGTCGTTTGCCCGGCCACATGAACGTCCTGCTCGCCGAGGCGCGTGTCCCGTACGACATCGTGTTCGAGATGGACGAGGTCAACGAGGACCTGCCGAAGACGGACTTGGTGGTCGTGGTCGGCGCCAACGACATCGTTAACCCCTCCGCGCTTGAGGACACCGACAGCCCCATCGCCGGCATGCCGGTGATTGAGGCGTGGAACGCCTGTACGGTCGTCGCCCTCAAGCGAAGCATGGCGGCCGGTTATTCCGGCGTGGAGAACCCACTCTACTTCCGCGAGAACACCCGCATGCTCTTCGGCGACGCTAAGGAAACGCTCACCGCCGTTTCGGAGAATCTGGGCTGATCAGTCTCCCGCTTCGTCAAGAGGGACCATATTCGAAATGAATCAGTGGCCCAAAAGCGTCAGGACAGGCTCCGGCCAGAGTCCAAGCGCCACGACGGCCAGCGCCAGCGAGCATAGCGTGATTCCGGCCGCCCAGCCGATTTTTGAAGGCGCGATCGCCGCCGCGTCATCGGCGGGGGCCACGAGGAATGCCTTGAGCACACGCAGATAATAGTAGAGCGACACCACGCTCATGATGAGGGCGAAGGCGACAAGCCAGTAAAATCCGTCGTGCCAAGCAGCGGCTTCCGGCGCGGCCTCGATGGCAGCGAAGAAGAGATAAAATTTGCCGAGAAAACCGGCCAGCGGCGGGATGCCGGCCAGCGACAGCACGAACACCAAAAATGCCACGGCCAAGCCGGGCGTTGTTTTCCAGCAGCCGTTGAAGTCGTTGATCTCCGCCTCGCGGCCCAGCGTGTCGGTCAGCACAGCGACTACCCCGAAGGCGCCGAGGCTGGCCAGGGAATAAACCAAAATGTAAAAAATCACTGAAGTATTTCCCGCTGCGGTGAAAGCCACCACGCCGACCAGCAAATAGCCAGCGTTGGCGATGGCGCTGTAGGCAAGGAGCCGCTTGAGGTTGGTTTGGCGCAGCGCGCCGAGGTTGCCGACCACCATGCTGAGCACCGCGAGCGCGGCGAGCGCGGGGACGAGGTTGTCCTTCAGTTTTGGTGAGTCAAACACCGGTTGCAACAGCGCAAGCAAAAGCGCCGCGGCGGCAATCTTGGAACCGCTGCCGATCCAGCCGGCCACCGGCGTCGGCGCGTTTTGGTAAACGTCCGGCGCCCACAGGTGGAACGGCGCAAGAGCCAGTTTGAAACCCAACCCCACGAAGATCAGCAGGTAAGCCAGCACGATCAGCGGCGAGTGTTGCAGGCCGGTCATTTGGGTGAGGTCGAGTTGGCCGGTGGCACCGTAAAGATAGCTCAGGCCGAACAGCAAAAATCCGGAAGCCACCGCGCCGAACGTCAGGTATTTCAGCGCCGCCTCGGCGGAGGCGCGTCTGGTCTGGTTCAGCACCGTCATCGCGTAAAGGCTCAGGCTGACAAGCTCCAGCGCGACGAATGCGCCGAGCAGGTTGCGGCTGGTCACCACGAATCCCATGCCCAGCGTGGCCAACAGCAGCAGCGCAAAATACTCGCTCACCTGCGGTGTGATTTGGTCGCGCTTGGCCAAGGGCAACACGCCTAGCCCCATGGCGTAAAGCAGCGCCTTCAATGTCAGTGTGCCGGTGTTAAGCACCAGTTGGCCGTCGGCGTTGGAGTCCATTACCGGCATTGTCTCGGCGATCTGCAACACGAGCACTGCCAGCCCGGCGATCAAACCTGCGGCGGAGATTTGGAAGGCCACTTCGTAGCGCTTGGTTAAGCGGCTGCCGCGCATTCGCGAGTAATCCACCCCCAACGCGGCGAACAGTGCCACCACGACCAGTAGATCGGGGAGCAGGGCCAAGAGTAGTTGTTGATAATCCATGTCGCCGCGTCAGTTGGGAAGCTTGAGCATCAGATTCAGGCTGAGCGAAATTTTGTCTGTCAACAGCCAGGGGCATAGCCCGATGAGCAGCGCCGATCCCAGCAGGATGGCCACACCAATTTTCTCCGGCAGCGTCATCGCCGGGTAAGTTGTCTCCGCTTGGTTCTCGACTGCGGGACTGCGTTCGCGGAAAAATGCCTCGTGAATTTTTACCAGCGTGTAGCCGAATGTAAGCAGGATGCCCGCACCCGCACCGGCAACGATCCAGCCCGAGAGCGACTTCCAAGCGCCGATCAGCACGTACAACTCGGATACAAACCCGCTGAAGCCCGGTAAACCCATTGACGCCAGGCCGGCCGCGACGAACACCCAGGCGATGCCCGGCATGCGGTCGATCAGCCGGTGCAGTTCATTGAGCATGCGCGTCTTGGTGCGCGAATAAATCACCGTGCCTACCAGCGCGAAGAGCAGCGCACCGATCACGCCGTGGGAGAACATCTGCAGCACGGCGCCGGTCATGCCGGTGAGGTTCAGCGTGGCGATGCCCAGCAGCACAAAGCCCATGTGGCTGACACTCGAGTAGCCGATGACGTACTTGAAGTCGTCCTGTTTCAGGGCAACG
>DASCOW010000124.1:0-4893 GCA_036012205.1 Verrucomicrobiota bacterium | reverse complement strand
CGGGGCAATGGTGGTGGCCGGCTCGGCGGTGTTTGCGCTGGCGTGGGTGTTCAGCCCAAGCGAGGGACTGCTCCGGCGCTGGCTCGGTCGCGAACTGGACGAGCTTGATGAGGAGGAACTCGAGCGCTTGGCTAAGGGGATTTGAACAGTTTCAAGTTGCCACAAAAAAAGGGACTCGATATCGAGTCCCTTCAAATTTTTGTCGGCTTGGTTTAGTCGTCGGTTTTTACCCAGTTGCGCCTGAGCGGTTTAGTGACAAGGCCCTTCTTGATGGCCTTGGCCGTGACGCGGATATACTTCACCTCGCCATCAACGATGGCCTTGACGCGCTGCAGATTCGGCAGGAATCGGCGCTTTACCACCTTGGTAACGTGCATGCCGATACCACCTTTTTTCTTGGCTTTACCGCTGCGGCGAATGCGGCTTCCCGTGACGGGGCCGGTGCCGGTTAGTTGACAAACTCTGGACATTTTGTGCCTCCCTTCCTCAAAGGGGGAACAGACCATACCCAAAAAGAACGCCCTGACAAGCCATTTTTATGACCTTTTTCGCCGAGCTTGGCCAAGTGGACTGGGAATTATTGGGCTGCGCCAAGCTTGGGCGAGCGGTTGACAATGGTGGCCAAGATGTTACGGACGGCCTGTTGGGCATCATCGAACAGGGTGTAGAACACCGGGACAACGAGCAGGGTGAGCAGGGTGCCGGAGATCATCCCGCCGATGAGTGTCAGGCCAAAGCTGTTGTAGCTCATGCCCATCTCGCTGGCCTCGCTCAGGGTTAGCGGGATCATGCCGATGATGGTGGTCAGTGCTGTGATGGCGATCGGGCGGAACCGGTGCTCAGCGGCTTGCAGCAGGGCTTGCGTGCGGTTCATGCCGACTTGGCGAAGGCGGTTGGCATAGTCGATGAGCACAATGCCGTTGTTCACGACGACACCGACGAGCAGCACGCACCCGACAATGCCGAGGAAGTCCATCTCCTTTCCGGCGAGGAGATGGATCCATACCGAACCGATGGCTGCGAGTGGGATGGTTAACACGATGGAGAGGGGCATCATCACACTTTCGAATAGGAACGCCATGAGCAGGTAAATGAACATGACGGCCAGTCCGATGGCGAAGAGACCGTTGGTGATTTCCTCCATATCGAAGCGCCGGGATACCTCGCTGAAGGTTATGCCTTCCGGCAGGTCAATGTTGCGCTTGAACGCCTCGATTGCCTTGCGGGTTTCTTCCTCCTTGCCGTTCTCAAGTTCCAGCCCGATAGTGTAGCTGACTTGCTTGTCGGTGCGGCTAATGTAGCGGGGGCTGTTGAGCATGGCCGGGCGGGTGAGTGTGCCGATGGAGCTGAAATGGCCGTCCTCGGTGGGCACGAGGAAGTTGTTCAAATCCGCCAACTCTGCCCGATCCTCCTCGCTGTAGCGGACGCGAACAGGGATCTGTCGGCCGTCGCTGTTGAAGCGGGGCAGGGTGCTGCCGCGCAGGGCATAACCGACCATTCCGGCGAGAGTGGTGGGATTCACACCGATGGAGCTGGCGCGATCGCGGTCGACGATCAGGGTTAATTCGTTGGGGGTTTCATCCTCGCGTTCCTTTAGTGCCATCACACCGGGGATGTTCCGAAAGAGAGGCTTGAGTTGATTGGCCAGTTGGTCGAGTTGCTCCGGGTCCTGGCCGGTCATCCGGATGAAATGCTGGCTCTTTTTGTCCTGTCGTTCCTCCTCTTGGCCGAATTTCTGGTAGTCGATTTTCAGGCCGGGGATCTTTGGTAATTCCTTGTAAACTCCCTCGGCGACTTCGCGGGCGGGGACGGTGCCTTTTCGATCCCGCTTAAACCACCCCTCGAGTTGGCCAAACCAGGAGCTGTAAAAGACGATGAATCCGTCGAGTTCATAGTAGTCTTTCCGTTCGTTGAGTTTCTTTTCAACTGTCTTGAAATACTCGGTGCGCTCGTCGAAGGAGAAACGGCTGGGAAACTGGAACGACAGGCTGAACGACGCCATCTCTTCCTGCTGCTGGACGGAGAATCCGACCTTCTCGAATACGAATGCTGTGGCGGCCATGAGGAGGGCGAGGAGGATGGCCAGGTCGATTCTGCGTTTCAGGAAGAAACCAAGCGCTTGGTTGTACCCACGGTTAAACCGGCCGAAGGAGACGTCGTACATTTTTCCCAGCCAAGCGCGGATGGCATTGGCTAGCCGGTTTGGCCAAGCGACCGAAGCGTTTTTCTGCGTGGTGAGGGTCAGGTACACGCAGAGCGGGATGAACACCAGCGCCACGCCGAGCGAGGCTAGCAGCGCCACCACGACCGGCAGGGCCAGGCGCATCATGAAAAAGCGCATCTCACCTTCCACCAACACGGCAGGCAGGAAGACGATAACCGTGGTGAGGGTGGCCGTGGTGATGGCAAGGCCAATTTCCTGCACGCCCTTGATGCAGGCGTCGCGTCGCGGCAAGCCGGCCTGATAATGGCGCTGGATGTTCTCGGCGACCACGACGGAGTTGTCCACCAGCAGCCCGATGCACAACACCAGCCCGAGGATGGTCAGCAGGTTCAGGGTCTCGCCGGCGAAGTACATCGTGGCTACGGCGATGAACAGGCAGAGCGGAATGGCCCCGGCGATGATCAGCGTCATCCGTGCCCGGCGCAGGAAGATGTAGAGGACGCAGGCGGCGAAGAAGGCGCCGATCCGGCCGTTGCCGAACAGGGTGTCGAGTTGCTCCAGGATGATGGCGCCCTGGTTCATGTGGACTTCCATGTCGAACCCGGTCAGCGCCGGGTTCTGCTTGATTTTCTCCACCTCGGCGACGATGCGGTTGCACACCTCAATGGTGTTGGCGTCGCTTTCCTTGGCGACGGTGACCATCATCGCCTTCTTTCCGTTGACCCGTGCTGCGAAGTAGCGCTCCTCCGGTTCATACTTGAGCACGGCAATGTCCCTGAGCAGCACATTAGTGCTGATTGGCAGGTTGTGCAGTTCCTCCATTGTCCGGTATTGGCTGGAGGACTTCAGGAGGAATTTTTTGTCGCCATCCTGCACGTTGCCGCTGGCGAGGGTGAAGTTGTCGCCCTGCAACTGTCGCGAGAGTTGAAAAATGTTTAGGCCGTAAGCCTCAGTGCGGTCCTTGTCGATCTCGAGGATGATCTCCTTCTCCTTCAGTCCCTTGGTGTCGATGTTGGCGACGCCGTCGAGACGAGAGAGCGGCATGATGATGTTTTTGTTGACGATGTCGAATAGGTCGCCGTCCGTCTCGTAGGCGATGCCGATCATGCAGGCCGGGATGCCCGACATGTCCATCTTGTTAACATAAGCCCGCTCGACATCATCCGGGAAGCGCAGTTTGGCCCGTTCCACCCGGTCCCTCACCTCGCGGTAGGCAATACTCATGTCGGTGCCCTGCTTGAAGTTCAGGTACACCGAGGCACCCCGCGACGAGCAGGAGGAGCGCATTGAGTCGAGCCCGCGGACGGTGCTCAACTCCTCCTCAAGCGGGAGGGCGAGTTTCTCCATCACCTCCTGCGGCACGGCGGCATTCCATGGTACGCGCACAGAGAGTGAACTGCCCTCGAATCCCTCCGGCAGGAGCTCGAGCTTGAGTCGGCTGGCAGCGATCAGCCCGACGATGATGATCGTGAGGAACAGTACGAACATCGTCACTGGGCGATTGAGGGACAATCGCGTGATCCGAGTCGCTAGTTCGTTGGATTGCATTTGTTTACCGCTTGGCCAAGCGCTGGGGAGGGAAGGTGTAACCAAGTCATGAAAGTGTCAATGTTGACAGCGTTTGGAAGTCTCCCGGATGGGTACATTGGCCAAGTGGGAAAAGTTACTCTTTGGCCAAGCTAGGTTTGGGCGAACGGTCGAGGACGCTGGCCAGTGTGTTTCGAAATGCCTTCTGAGCGTCATCAATTAACGTGTAAAACACCGGCACAGCCAAGAGGGTGAAAAGAGTGGCTGAGGTCATTCCTCCGATGAGCGTGAACCCGAAGCTTTGATAACTCATGCTCATTTCGCTGGATGAGTTAAAGGTCAGTGGAATCATCCCAGAGATTGTCGTTAAAGCCGTCATGAACACAGGTCGGAAACGAACCTTGGAAGCCTGCAGCAAGGCCGCTGTTCTTTCCATCCCTGAGTGCCGTAACTGATTGGTATAGTCGACGAGAACGATCCCATTATTTACGACAATACCCACAAGGAGTATCGCGCCGACTAACCCCATTTTGTCCATATCCGTGGCTGTAATGTAATGAATCCAAACTGAGCCCATGGCTGCCAAAGGGATCGTTAAGATAATGGAAAGAGGTAGCAACATGCTTTCGAACAGAAAAGCAATGAGCATGTAAATAAAAATAACGGATAAATAAACTACAAATCCCCCTGATTCCTTGTCGTTATCATTGAAGGATTTTCTGATTTCACCAAACGAGACACCTTCGGGTAAATCCATGTTTCGAGTTGTTCTGTCTATATTCTCTTTTGCTGTTTTTTCCTCTCCTGGTTTGAGTTTTATGCCAAAAGTATAGCTCGTTTTTCTGTTGGTTCGTCGGATGTAGTCTTCGCTCTTGAGCATTGCAGGTTTGGTGATTGTCCCGATGGAACTAAAGCCCCCATACTCGGTTGGTACTAGAATGTTGTTCAAATCATACAGTTCTGCCCGGTCTTCCTCGCTGAACTTTAGGCGAACCGGTATTTGGCGCCCCTTGCTGTTGAATCTTGGAAGATCGCTACCGCGTACGGCAGTACTTATCGTTCCGGCCAGTATTGATGGATTAACGCCAAGGGAGTTGGCGCGATCACGATTGACGATCAAGGCCATTTCATTTGGTCCCTCATCGTTATTTCTTTCCTCCAAGGACAGTACCCCCGGTAGCTTTTCGAATTCCGGCATAAGG
>DASCOW010000123.1:0-3708 GCA_036012205.1 Verrucomicrobiota bacterium | reverse complement strand
CGATGCGCAATGATATTTCATTTTCAATCCATATAGTTAGGCTGACCTCCTCCGCAAACATGGAGGCAAGACGGGTGCAGAATTGAAAACTCGATGGAATTGATTGCTCTAAAGTAATAATGCGATCGTTGATTCGAATACTGCTATCGTGCGTTGCACTCACTATCTTGATCAGGCAATCAAACGCACAAACCGCTGGCAGTTCAAAGAACTCTTCCGCTTTTCCTGTCACCCAATTGGATGCCTCGAAAATCCATACATGGATGTTGCCGCCATTCCGTATCAACGGAAAGCCAGCGAAAGCCCATACGCAAGGGCTCCTTGTCCATCAAAACGGTTTTTTTGTTACAGCACGGCGAGACGATAAAAAACCACGCCGATCTCTTCTGCTCTGGTTACGTTGCAATCCGGGCAGCCAGAAAGAAAATTGTAACAAGAGCAAAAGAAGTTGGACTAAAATCTGGGATATTACGCCGACCTCCCAGCCTGCGAGCTGGTCTGGCGTGCTTGATCACCCCGGTGGATTTGATTCCGACGGTGAAAACCTTTGGATTCCAATCTCACAAAGTCGTCGTAACGGCAAAACCATGATCCGCAAGTTCTCAATACGCTCTTTAATAGACAAAGGTGATGCGATGCCTACTGAAAGTATAATCATCAATGACCACATCGGTGCGATCGCAGTTTCACGCAGTCCAAAGCGGCTCTTTGGTGCTAACTGGGATACTTTGCTGGCCTACGAGATTTCAGTAGATGGCAACCCCATGCAACACTACGAGCGCAAATCGTTCATTCGCAATTTGCCCAATTGGTCGATTGCGGTTCAGGACTGGAAGGTGCACAAGGGTTTATTGATCGCAAGCGGGCTCGACAAGAGTTCGAAATTGCTGCCAAGTCGCCCCCGTTCCCTGCTCCAGTTGATCAATGTTAAGACACGGCAAATTATCGCGGAACTCAGGCTGCCCCGCCGAGATGCGCCGGGAAACTTTACACGAGAAGGCATGGCAGTGTTCAATGAACACATCTGGCTTCTGCCTGATGACCTAGGGAAAGAGAATAAACTCTACCGATTCTCGCTTAACGAGCTATTAAGGTAGGCCGAAAGCGTTTGCAGTTGAAGAATTGAAAGCTGAAGGGAACTAACCGGCGCAAAAAGCAAAAAATGTACCACTATGAAAACACGCAACCGGGAACATTCATTCTGATTATGACCGGTTCGTGGGTGGTCTTCTTTGGTATTCTGGTTGTCGTGATGCTGGCGTTAGGTGAGAGAGAGGCTGCTATTGGTCTTGGTGTTGTTACTGTGATGCTTGTTGTGATTAATGGAATCGTTTTTGATCTTTTTCATTCGTTGACCGTCCGGATATCGCGAAGCGACATTGCCCTTTCATTCGGCGTTGGCTTCATTCGGAAGCAATTTCCAATTGGTGATATCCGCAGCGCGAGCATAGTTCAGAATCGCTGATATCACGGTTTTGGTATCAGGAAAATTCGAGGCGGTTGGCTCTACAATGTGTCAGGATTCGATGCCATTGAAATTCAGCTCAAAAACGAACGCAAATACAGAATTGGAACTAATCAGCCTAAGGAATTGCTTGTGACTGTTGAGTTAGTTCTTACTGATTCCAGCTAACAAGCCCCTAGCAAATGAAACACTTCCTGCTCACTACAATCACCGCCATCCTGTTGGTGGGGTGTGGGCGGGGACCTGATTCTATAATTTACGGAATGCCTCGTTTTGCCTTTGTGCCCCTCTGTTAATTTGACAATTCCCCAGTTGGTTGGAACAATCCTCTTGATTTGAAGAGTTGCCGGCAAATTATTCGTACAGGTGGGATGCTATTGGCGTTCGCCTGTGCTGTGGTTTTCGGTGAGGAGAAGACTCATTGGGCTTTCAAACCGGTTGCAACCCCCAAACCCCCAAAAGTGCACGACAAGGCCTGGCCGTTGGGAGACCTTGACCGTTTCATCTTAAAACGGCTTGAGCAGAAGGGGCTTCGCCCCGTGGCAGAGTCAGATCGTTTCACTTGGCGGAGGCGAGTGAGTTTTGATCTAACCGGACTGCCGCCAACGGTGGAGGAGATTCGCGTGTTTGAGGCGGACCAGTCGCCGCTGGCGCGTGAGAAAGTGGTCGACCGGTTGTTGGCTTCGCGGGCGTTTGGCGAACGGTGGGCGCGGCATTGGCTGGATCTCGTGGGATACGCGGATCAAATCGGCACCTCGAACAATGTCTTCGCCGAGCACGCGTGGCGCTATCGCGATTACGTCATCGACGCTTACAACAACGACAAGCCATTCGAGCGGTTCATTCGCGAGCAAATTGCCGGCGACCTGTTGTCGCACAAGACGGTGGAGGAACGTGCGGCGAACCTGGTGGCGACCGGCTTTCTCGTGCTGGGCGACATCGAGATTGTCGAGGCCGACAAGGCGAAGTTGCATGTAGACATCGTCGATCAGCAACTCCAGAAAACGGGCAAGGCGTTCCTTGGCATGTCAATTGAGTGTGCGCGCTGCCATGACCACAAGTTTGATCCCATCACACAGGACGACTATTACGCGATGGCAGGATTTTTTCGCGGAACGTCGACGGTGTATAAAACCAAGCGCGGTGTGTGGAGCGATGTGAATGTCATTGAACTGCCGGAGACCGAGGCGCAAAAGGCGGAGCGAGGCAAACACAAAAAGGTTCATGCGGATCGACTCGCCAAGCTGAAAGGCAAGCGGGAGGCGACTCGGAAACACAAGGCTGAGCTGGACAATCAGCTTAAAAAGAAGGACCTGCCGAAGGCGGAGCGCGGCAAGCTTACGAAGGAGCGTGACGAAAAGGTCGGTTACATCGGGAAGTTGGACAAGGAAATCACTCACGCGGAATTTTTCGCACCTATCGTGCCGAGGGCGCATGGCGTGCGGGATGTCGAGAAACCGGGTGACATGAAAATCACCATCCGCGGGAACCCACGCGCACTGGGCAATGTAGTGCCGCGCGGCTTTTTGCATGTGGCCTCCAGTGCGCGGCCGGAAATCCCGCGGGACCAAAGTGGCCGGCGCGAGTTGGCCGACTGGGTGGCCGGCCGCGACAACCCGCTGACTGCGCGTGTGGCGGTGAACCGCACCTGGCAGAAGATCTTCGGCGAAGGACTGGTCCGCACGGTCGATTACTTCGGGTTGCCCGGCGAACGGCCGTCGCACCCGGCGCTGCTCGGTTTTTTGGCCGATCGTTTCTTGCGCGAAGGCTGGTCGCAAAAGCGGCTTATTCGCTCGCTGGTGCTCAGCCGCACGTATCGACTCAGCAGCGCGCACGATGAACGCAATCACGCGACCGACCCCGACAACCGCCTGCTCTGGCGGATGAACCGCTTCCGACTCGATGCCGAGGCACTGCGCGACGCAATGATTTTCACCAGCGGTAAACTCAAGCCCTCCACCGGCGGACCGGCTCTACCGTTGGAGTTTCAGGAGAACGTGAACAATATCGACCCGAAGAATGTGAATCCACCGTCGTTCAGTCTGCGAAAATGGCGGTCGGGACAGGAGTTCGAGAGAACCATTTACCTGCCGATCATACGCTCTGCCGCGCAGCCGGGTCCAGCTGAACTACGCAACATGTTCAACTTCGCGCAGCCGTCGGAGTTCACTGGCCAACGCGCCATCACGGCGGTGCCCACACAGGCGTTATTCTTGATGAACAGCCCTGAGGTAAAAAAACAC
>DASCOW010000122.1:0-3550 GCA_036012205.1 Verrucomicrobiota bacterium | reverse complement strand
CGCACCACAGCTTGGCCGGGCGGATGACTTCGCCCTTTTTGTCGAGCGGCACAAAGCCGTGCTGCTGGCCGCTGACCCCGATCGCGCGCACCTCGCCGACCGTGGCCCTGGCCTGTTTGAGCGCGGTGCGGATGCCCGCCTGGGTGGCGTCGATCCAGTCGACGGGATGCTGTTCCTTGGCCCCGGCGGGGAGACCGCCGATCAGGCTGTAAGCCTTCGAGCCCTCGCCGAGGACTTTGCCGTTTTTGGCGTCCACCACCAACGCCTTGGTGGACTGCGTCCCACTATCAATGCCTATGACTAATTCCCTCATTTTCTTGAGTGCCTGCGACGGGCGAAATACCACACCACGCGAATTGAGCCAATAAAGAAGGGTTGCAGACTTATTTCTTCCGGGCGGTTTCGATCTCGTCGTTGATGACGGCAAGTTCGATGAAAAGTTTTTCAAGGTCGCGATAGTAGATTTCGGCCTCGAGGGTCTTTTTGAGGGTTAGCAGAGTTTCGATTTTCCCCTCGGCGGCGAGCCGCTTTTTTCGGAGCGGCTCGGGGACGTCTTTCTCCGTCGGGGGGATCACGGGGAAAACCAGGCGCGACAACTTGCCGTCGGCGCTGCTTTTGCCCTTGGCTTTTTTCTCGGAACGCACGCCCCGGAACCAGTCAGCCGGCGTGCCCATGCCGTCACCGTTGTCGTCGAGCAGGGCGCTCTCAGAAACCAAGCGGTCGTTTTCGCGATAGAATTCACCGACTTGGCGCGAGGCGATCAGGAACGCCTCAAGCACCGATACCGCACCGTCCTTGTCGAGGTCGGCCCCCTCTTGACCAAGCGCGGTCGCCATGTATCCGCCGAAGCGGCAGAAATTCTGCTCGTAGCCACTCTTGGTCGCGGTGGCGACGACGCGGTTCGGCCCAGAGAGCGTCCGGATGAACGGCGCGCTGCAGGAACTGGTGTTGATGAACACAAGCGGCCCTCGGTGCGGCTTGAGCCAGTGCTGAAATTCCACGTCGGAAATATCGTTGCCAACGAGGTTGAACTTGGCCGCCTTGCCGTCGAACGTACCGTGGCCAACGAGCAAAATCCAAATTTCACCGTAAGGCTTTTCGACCCATTTTTTTAGCGTTATCTCGACGGTCTTTCGCGCGCCAGTATCTTCCGGCTTGTTGGTGATGTGCACCATTTCGGCGGCGTTGCCGTCGAACGCCTTGGCCAGATCCCCCGCCCACTCAGCGAACAACCCGGTGTATTCCTCCTCGCCGCCAGCCCCAGTGATAACCATCACGCGGCGCTCCCCGGCGTCGTTAAACACTGCAACCTCCCCAGCCGGCTTGGCTAGGGGCAACAGCAGCAAGCTTAGTAAAACAAACCTCATGGCAGCCAGTGCCTCCTTCGCAACCACCACTCGGCCACCAACAGCAGCAGCGCGGCAGCGAACATCCACGGCAGGTGCCACAGCGGCGTTTGGAACGACTCCATCACGTCCGCCTTTTTCGTCGCCAACTCTTTCGCCCACTTGGCCAAGTCACTGACAGTGAGAACGCGGCCGCCAGTGCGCTTGGCCAAGTCCTCCATCAGCGCGACGTTAGGCTGCAGCGAGCGGAATTCGTCCGCCGCCGGGTTGCTGGCCCAGCCAGCCTCGACGTCGCCGATCATCTTGCCGTCCTCGTCGCGCACCTTGGCACGCGCCACGTAGCCGCCCTCCTCGCGCGGAATGTAGAGCGACTCGAACGCGCCGGTTTCAGTGCCGGCCGGCTCGACCGACAAGTCGATTGCCTTCGATTCGTCGCCGGAAGGCAATACGCTCAGCTCGATATTGGCGAAACCAAGTGGCTTGAACTCCTCGTCGCGCGCCCGGACGGTGAGTTTCCGACCTGCCCCGTCGCCGGGCTCGGTGGTGAGTTGCACGCGGTTGGGCACATCAGCGACGAGCCAGCGGATCATCTGCCGCCAGGCGCGGGGTAAATCTTCGCGCTTGCCGGAGCCGGCCATCTGCCAGCGCCACATGTCGCCGACCAAAAGAGCCGCCGACTTGCCGTGACCATAACGCTGCACCACGAGCGCCGGCAGTTTGCGGTCGTTTTCATCTAGCATCGAGGCCATCACGCTGGCGCCGGGCTTAATCCGGTCGACCTGGTTGAGCACCCGAAACTTTGGCATGTCCTCAAGGCGATCCTTCTCGTTTGCCTCGGTTTTTCGAATGCGGACCCACTGGCTGAGCCAACCCTCGCGGGTCAATGCAAATTCCATATTATCAAGGGGTGAAACTGAACCGCTGCGCTGCAGATAGACCGGTAGCAACTCGGCGATGGGGGTGTTTTCGTATTTACCCTGTGTGAACGACTCCTGGCCGCCGAGCATCATGAAACCAGCGCCGCGCTCGGAGACGTAGCGTCGAATCAACTCGCGCTGGTGCGGCATAAAAAACGCCGACTCGAGGTCGTCAAGAATGATCGCATGATAGCCGAACAACTCAGCGGCGCTCTTCGGAAAACCGTCCTTCAACTCGTCTTCGCTCTTTACGTTGAGCCGCTTGAGAATCGGTTTGTCATAACGCTCCTCCTCCTCGGCATCACCGCGAAATCCCTTGAAAAGCGGATTGCCGCTTTCGCCCTCGCGGCCAAGAAAAACGAATTTCGGCTCGCGCTTGGCAATGCGGATCAGTCCGACCAGGTCAACCTGAGGATCGTCCTCCAGCGCGCGCTTGAGAAACTTGTATTCCCAGTTGGGCCGGCCGGCGACGTAAAGGATGCGGTACGGCTCCTTGCGCCGCTCTACCGCGACAATGCGGCGGTTATTGGCCATCGTCGCCTCCTCTTCGCCGGTTTGGCCATTCGGCTGTTCCGCTTGGCCAACCTCAAGCGTGTAAAACGAAACGCCCAGCGCCTCCGGCTTGACTTTGAACTCCACATGCATCGCCTGGCCAGCCAACGGTCGCTGCGTCGCGAGCGACGCGCCGTCGGGGTCGAGCAAGCGAACCTCGATTTGGTCAGCCGGAAAGCCGGTGGCCGCGAGATTACAATGGATCGATACCGGCGCATCTTCGAATGTCGATGAGGTCACCTTCACAGAAGTGATCGAAATGTCCTTGATGTCTGATTTTTCGCCCATAACAACCGGATAGATCGGCGGTAGTGGGCCAATGCCATCATTAAGGCTCTCGAGGTCGGTGGCGTTGCCATCACTGAAAACCAGGATGCCAGCGAGCGGACGGCCGCTGAAGCGCTGGCCAAGGTTGCGCGTCGATCCGATGAGTGAACTGGCGCGGCCCTTGAAGTCGAGCGAAGCAAAGTCACCGGTCGTGCGCAGCCGCGTATCGAACTCATAACGGCGAATCTGGAAATTCTCGTCGAGCGCCTCCTGCCAGTCGCCCGGCTGCGGCTTGAGCACCTTGGCCAATTCCTCCGCGCGGGAGGTCGTGCTGCCAGCATCCCGGATGGCCATGCCCTGGCTGTTGTCCGCCAGCACGGCAATGAAATTCGCCCCCGGTTTGGGATTCTCCCGAACCCACTGTGGCTCAAGCAGACAAAAGCAAAGTAGCGCGATGCCAAGCGTCTT
>DASCOW010000121.1:0-5873 GCA_036012205.1 Verrucomicrobiota bacterium | reverse complement strand
TTCCTTCTTGTTATCTATCTTCGGTCTACCCATATGCTAAACCACCATTGTGAACGGGGGCAAGTCTAGGCTATAAATCACAAAAAAACAGCCGAAAAAAATTCCGGCTTGACCTATTGCGTATTCGCATTACTGTTTCGTGAAGTCTTTCACGAAGCATTGTGGTGCCAGCAAGATCTGCTGTGTAATTGATGCATTTTTTGAGAATTAGTGTTTTTTCTATGTATGACTTAGATGCTTTATTGCGTGTGGGAAATAAGACCTTGATTTTTTGATACAGTGATCATTCGATAGAATTTGGATGTGTGTTATATGCGTAGTCATAAATGGGGTGCGCATCCAATAAATAAGCTAGCTGCTTATTGCTCAACAAAAGACCCCTGTCGCGAAAGCGGCAGGGGTTGTTTTTTACGGTACGATACGCTTGTCCAAGCGCATAAAAATACTCCTTTATTCAGCAAATAGGTCGTGGCTTGGCCAATTGGTGACGGCATCGGCAGCCTTGTGGATGAGCGGATCGATTTTTTTGCAGGGCCGCTTTTCGTCCAGCGTCTGGTTGGTGTTGAACAACGCCGCCCAGCAGAGTCCATCGTGCCGCAGCACAAGAATCGTCGAGGTGCCGGACAATGCGCCGGTGTGCCAGCGGTTGGCCTTGCCGTCTTTCCTTGGCCGCACCGACCAACCGCAGGCGTAGTACGTGGCGTCCGGCTTGCCTTTTTCGTCGTTGCCAAAGTGCCCCTTGGCCGGGCGTTCGAACATGGCTTCCACGGTTTTCTTTTTCAAAATGGAGGTCTCCTCGAAGCGATCCACTGCAGAGCCAAACCGAACAAGGTCGGGCGCCGAGGCGATCCAGCCGCCGAGCGAGTCGAAGCTTTCAATTGACCACGCGCCGTACGGCCAACTCACCTTCGAGCCGACAGCGTCGCCGGTGACGGCGATGCCGAGCAACTCGCCCTTGGGATAATATTTCACCTCGTTTTTCGCGCGGTCGTGCAGGAGTGTTTTGCCGAGACACATCGACACGATACCGATTGGATTGAGGAAGTCTTTCACCATGTAGTCGCCGTACGAGCGGCCGGTAATCTGCTCGATGACGCGGCCGAGCAGGCAGTAGCCGAGGTTGGAATAGACGTAGCGTTCGCCGGGATCAAAATCCAGCGGCCAGCCCATCATGAACCGAATGACGTCGTCGTGCGTCGCGGGTGGTTGCTTACCGAGCACGCTGGCAATCTCGATGGCGTGGAAGAGCGGGTCGATCGTCACCTTGCGGTCCCACCCGCCCTGATGCCGCAACAGGTGGGCGATGGTCACTTGGCCAAGCCGGGGATCGACCTTGTCGCCGTTGGCCAAATGCGGTTTGTGCGGCAGCAGGCCGAAGACCGGTGTGTCGAGGCCGAGTTTGCCCTGCTCAATGAGTTGCAAGGTAGCCACGGAGGTGAACGTCTTGGAGATGCTGGCGATACGGAAGAGCGAGTTGGGGCGCACGGGCTGCTGCTGCTCAACATCCGCATAGCCGAATCCGCGCGCGTAAACAAGTCGGCCGTCCTTGGCCACGGCCAGCGACGCGCCGGGAATCTCGTTGTCCCGGACGAAGGCCTCCATCAATTCGTCAAACGGCTTGAGTTCAGGAAACTGTTTGCCGGTGGAGACGGCTAATTCGTGTCCCTTGGGTTTGTCGTCCGTCGCATTTGTGCTTGGCCGTGCGATAAACAAACAGCCTATCGCGAAAATCAAAACTATTCGGCAGGAATGCTGCATTGCTTTAAACTTGAAACGTATTGTTGATTCGACCGACCAACGGGTTGGTGCGATTACCTCAGTCGCAACGGTTCGGGTCGCCATACAGGTCAAGAACTGGCTCCGGATCAGGCGTAAAGGTGGGTTCACTTGCTTCATCGTCAATAAACAAGGAATCTGGGCCGCAACCCAGGACATGACAATCCTCAAATATCGCTCCACTATCCCGTTTGGCCTTATACGGCGGCCTGATCGTTATTGACAGTTGACGACAGCCAGCAATTGGATTAGTTGTCGGCTGACCGTCCTAGACGTCATTATCCATTTATGAGAAAGAACAAATCCTTTGTCAGAACCAACATCGCAAGCGGTTTTACATTGATCGAGTTGCTGGTGGTAATTGCAATTATTGCCATCCTCGCAGGGCTACTTTTGCCGGCCCTCGGCAAGGCTAAAGGAAAGGCGACCAGTATGAGTTGCATGAACAATATCAAACAAATGGGTTTGGCTTTAACTCTTTACGAACTCGACACAGAACAAGTTCCCCGCTGTTGGCCTGCCTTCCCAACTGAGCATGGTTCGAAACTTTGGTACCACATGATCCAGCCTTATCTGGGAAAGACCGTCAAAGATTTTGGTATGGGTGTTTTCATTTGCCCGACCACCGCCAAACGAAAAAAACAAAATAATTGGACGGATGTGTATACGTACGCCATGAATTCAAAATTCCAAGGGAACAGAACGTTCAAGATGGCAGATATTCAATCACCCTCAGAGACCATATTTACTGCCGACATCGACGGCTTCAATTCCTGCCTTTACCCCGATGAATCCGACAGCGGTAGCAACATTGGTAGTGGCAACGTCCTCTACCGACACAATGGAGGAACAGAGAAAAGCTCCTTCTACAAGCAGGGGGGAGGAGGCACCCGAAAAGATTGGGGTATAGCGAACTCAAACTACTTTGATGGACACTCTGAAATCCTCAAAAAACGGGCCCCTGAAGAACTTTTTCGACTTAAAAAGAAAAAACGCTAGTTATTTAGTTTGAGTTTTTTCTTTCTCTGCGAGATATGAAATCAGCTTGGGCTTCCGATGGGCAATAGCCCATTCGAAGGGTGTTTGCCCCTCGTTATTTCGTACCGATAAATCCGCGCCGCTGCGCAACAGCAGATCTATCATCTCGAACCAGTTCTTCACCATCGCATCAAATAAGGGAGTGCGACCAAAACGATCTCGCGTATCAACCTTTGCACCGTTGGCCAACAACAATTTGGCGCTCGTAACCCTGTTCCATCGCGCTGCACTGTGAAGCGGAGTCATGTCCGAGTCCGTCTCGGCGGCATTCACATCCGCTTTGGCATTAAGAAGCTGACGAATAATATGGTCATGCCCACCAAGCGCCGCCCAGTGCAGCGCTGTAGCGCCGGTTGTGTCTGGTTGATCCACCTTAGCACCCGCCGACAGACCCTCAGACACCCGCTGGCCATCCCCAAGCTTGGCCGCCTCCAGAATATCCGGCGCCTCCGCACAACCACAGAGCAACCCAAGAACCAAAGAGAGATGGTATTGGTGGTTCATCGGCACTTGGCCAAGCGTGGATTACGGCTTCTGCTGCCGGAAGAGATCGATCTTGATTTGCTTGGCATCACGGTAGCCGGCATGGCCATCAAGATAGAGGATGTTCGAACCACTACTGTGCCGCGCAGCCGCGATTCGGCGGTCGTTGCTAAGGCGCCGACCGTTCGCGTCGTACGGCAGATGGCCGGGATGCCAAACATCATTCAAGGCTGTCTGCGGATCACGAAAGCCAGTGACAATCGGGCGCCATGTGTCGCTCTCGTTGTCGAGCAGATACGCTGAGTCGGCCGGCTGGGTAAACGCCGTAAGCTTACTTAGTCCGAGCTGTTCGTAGCCTATATTGTCCCTCGTCGAGGTAAAGTCCCACGCGTTGACCACAAAGGTAACGACCTGTTTTTTGTTTGGTGTGTTCTTGGGGACGGGATAGCTCGGGCACGTGAAAATCCGGATGTTGCGGTAATCCTTCTTTGTGCCGCCCTCTGGCACATACGGCATGAACTCAAGCCACCAGCGAGGGGCATTGCCGGCGGTGCCGCGCGGAACCATGTCGTCATGCTCATCAGCAAACATCAGCATTCCCAGACCGACCTGCTTTAGGTCGTTGAGGCAGACGGTGGACTGACCCTTCTGCTTGGCCTTGGCCAGCGCAGGCAACAGCAGCGCGGCGAGGATGGCGATGATCGCGATCACCACCAACAGTTCAATCAGCGTGAAGCCACGATTTGTTTTCAGCTCTAAATTCTCCATCAAGTCTGCCTCCTTACAGTTTCTTTTCACGGAATAACTCAATATCAATCAGCTTGGCATCGCGGAAACCGGAGTGACCGTCGAGAAATAGTATGTTTGAACCCTTGCCACTATGTCGCTTGGCGGCAATGCGCCGATCACTGCTGAGGCGTCTTCCGTTGGCGACGTATGGTAAATGGGTTGGCTGCCATACATCATTTAAATCCGTGGTCGCGTCTAGATACCCGGTAACGATTGGGCGGTTGATACCAGGATTGTCGATCCCATCCTCATTGTCGAGCAGGTAAGCAGAGTTGGAAGGCTGGGTGAAATCGGTAATCTTGCTCAAACCGATATGCTCGTAGCCGATATTGTCCCTTGATGAACGAAATTTCCATGCGTTGACGACATAAGTGATCACCTGCTTTTTGTTCGGGGTACGCTTGGGCAGAGGATAACTCGGACACATGAAAATCTTGATGTTACGAAAATCTTTCTCGGTCCCACCCTCGGGCGCGTATGGCATGAACTCGAACCACCAGCGCTTGGCATTTCCCCGAGGGATCGTATCTTCATTGTCATCAGCAAACATCAACATCGCCAAGCCAACCTGCTTGAGGTTGTTCATGCAGGCGGTCGCGTGCGCCTTTTGCTTGGCCTTGGCCAAAGCGGGTAACAGCATCGCAGCGAGGATGGCGATGATCGCGATCACGACCAGCAGTTCAATCAGCGTGAAACCGCTGCCTGGTTTTTTATTTAGTTTCATTTGTCAAATCAATCTCTTGGCCAAGCGTCGTGTCCAAAGCTTTGTGGGTGGGGCATGCTGTACTCCCCCCCCAAAAAAAAGCAAGCCTTGCTTGGCCATATTCAGCGAGAGCGTTTGGCCCGATTTTCCAGCACGCGCAGATGGTTGCCAAGCCGCTCCCAACGGGCTAGAAGCGCCCGCGGTATCTGCACCGAGCGCAGGAACGAGGCGTCCTTCTCATAAGGCCTCGTGCTGGTTTGGTAGTTGAGCGAGCCAAGCAGCAGGTCCGGATCGCCATCGCCATCGATGTCTCCGCTGGCAATCCGGCACCAGCGGCCCTGCCCGTGCCCCGGCAGCGGTTGGCTCGTAAACTGCCCGCCGCTGCGGAGGTGCAGCATCGCCGCCTGATGGGGCTTGTGCCGGAAATCGGCGAAATAGGATACGCTTGCGATGTCCAAATCGCCGTCCGCATCGGCGTCGAGCATTGTGAAGTCCATCGCGCCATGAGCCGGGATGAACTGTTTCTCCACCAACTCATCCCCGCCGAGATCGTAAATGCGGATGCCGTGATACCGCCTCGGGTGAGAGCGAAACTCCGTGGTGTCGCCGTTGGAGAGGAGGACATTCACCGCACCATCGCCGTCCACGTCGAGCATCTCCATCGCGGTGAAGCCCCAGCCCGGCTGTTTTTTGATCAACACCAACGGATCGACCTCGCCGCCCGGCTTCATCGTGAACCGCAACAGGCACTCGTGCTCCTGAGCGACGAGCACATAAATCTCCGGCTGACCGTCGGCGTCCGTGTCGAGCACGCGGCAATCGAGTGCGCCGCTCATCGGCAGGACAAAGACTGGCTGGCCCTCCCGGTAAACGGTGATCCTCCCTTCGCTGATGCCGTACTCACACAGCACGGCGCAGTCGGCACCCGAGTGGCGGAACGGCACGTAGCGCGTCGGGCGATTCAGCCCCCGGAGCAACGGTCGGTAGTCGCCCAAGCCGGAGTCGGTGATGTAGCCGACCTCGCCGGCTTCGCTGTCGAGCGGGGCGAGCGTGCCGTGACTGCAAACGTACAACCGATCCCCGG
>DASCOW010000120.1:0-1654 GCA_036012205.1 Verrucomicrobiota bacterium | reverse complement strand
GGAGGTGCCGGTGCTTTGCCGGGTGGATACTGATATTGAGGTCGAGTACTATCGGCACGGTGGCATCTTGGCCTATGTGTTGC
Source organism: Verrucomicrobiota bacterium (assembly GCA_036012205.1). GTDB lineage: Bacteria > Verrucomicrobiota > Verrucomicrobiia > Limisphaerales > UBA1096 > UBA1096. The sequence goes on along the minus strand of DASCOW010000120.1, from coordinate 1,571 downwards.
GGCAACTGGTGACAAACAGCTGACAGAAGTCAGTTTATTGCTGTTTTGGCTTGCCTTTTGGACCAACATGCAATTGATTCCTCCGCCTGCTTATGAGCGAGTCGAGCGAACCAGATATCATGTACCACGGAGTTGAGTGGTTTGACCAAAACAAGGGCAAACTGCTTAACGGCGCGCTGGTGGTCATCATTGCCATGGGGGCGTACCAGTGGATTAACAAAAGCCAGAGAGAATCTCACGCCTCCTCCGAGTCGGCGTTGTATGCCATCCAGAATCAGGGCCTGACAAACTTTGTGGAGCTCGCAGGAGCCTACGCGAAAGTGCACACGGAGCAGGCCGGTGAGCCGGTCGCAGAGAGAGCGATGATTCTAAGTGCCAAGACATGGTTACAGGCGGCGAATTACGACAAGGCTCGGGCGGCATTCAACAGCTATCTGGTAAAGCATGCCGATGGACAGTGGGTGAACGAGGCAAAGCTTGGCCAAGCGATCTGCAAGGAGTCCATGGGCGACATGGGGGCAGCAATCAGCGAATACCAAAGCCTGACCAACAGCACCGATGCTGCCACTAAGAGCCGTGCAACAGCGTTGCTTGAGGCGGCGCAGACCCAGCTCGAGCCGCTTGTGGCAAAGCCGAAGCCCGCGCCTGCGCCACCGGTTGAGGCACCCAAACCGGAGGCACCCAAACCGGAGGCACCCAAACCGGAGGCACCTGGTGCACCATCAGTACCGGTCGCCCCAGACAACAAGTAGCTCATAGAGTTGTGAACATTGCAATCATCGGTACCGGCTATGTCGGCTTGGTGACGGGAACGTGTTTTGCCGAGGTCGGCCACAACATCCTCTGCGTCGATTGCGATGAGGCCAAGGTCAAACTGCTGCAAGAGGGCGGCATCCCCATCTTCGAGCCTGGCCTCGAGGAGATGGTCAAAAAGAACGTGGCCGAGGGACGCCTCAATTTCACTGCCAGCACTGCGGAAGGAGTAGAGAAGTCAGATGTCATTTTCATCGCTGTGCCGACTCCACCGCTTGATGACGGATCGGTCGATCTCAGCTTTATCGAACGAGTGGCTCGCGATATCGCCAATGCGATGACCTCCTACAAGGTTGTGGTAGACAAGAGCACCGTGCCGGTCAAGACCGGCGAAAAAGTTGCGGACACAATCAAACGCTACTGCAAGGCGGATTGTGACTTCGATGTAATCAGCAATCCTGAATTTCTGCGCGAAGGCTTTGCAGTGGAAGACCTTATGAATCCAGATCGCATCGTGATTGGATCTACTTCCAACAAGCCCGAGTCGGCGATGCGGGAGATTTACGAACCGTTCAACGCGCCAATCCTTTTCACCGACATCAATTCGGCCGAATTGATCAAACACGCCGCGAACTCATTTCTTGCGATGAAGATTTCCTACATCAACGCTGTGGCAGCTATCTGCGAGGCGTCCGGCGCGAATGTTGGTGAAGTGGCCAACGGGATCGGGATGGACGAGCGCATTGGCCGCCGATTCCTCAATGCTTCGCTCGGATTTGGGGGCAGTTGTTTTCCGAAAGACTTGAGCGCGTTTATCC
>DASCOW010000119.1:0-8388 GCA_036012205.1 Verrucomicrobiota bacterium | reverse complement strand
ATGGTTAATGCCTCTCCATTCTTTTCGGCAAGAGCCTCGGTCCATTCTGGCTTGAACCACCAACTATGCGTCAACCAGCCCACTCCTCCACTCAACATCAGGATTCCGATAAAACCAAACCGAAGTCTGCCTGCCAATCGACGGTACGCGGTCACGGCCTCGAGGCAGACTTTTACATGCACAGAAAGTCTCTGGGCTTGGGCGAGCAACCCGCTGACAAGGTTGTCGGCCCTGCGTGCGGGTGCTCTCATTATTTCGGCAACCACCTCGTCACGTGAGATGTCAAAGTCCTCCAACGGAATCGGCTTGGCATTCTTCTCCAGCGGCCGAGTGGCAAATCCGGGGAGGTAGGTTGTATAAATCCGTGGCGTGTCCTTGGTTGGGATGCTCTTGGAGAGATTCCAGCAAAGGGCACCGTACGTACGCGCAAAATCTCGAATATTGTCACACAGATCCACCTTGTTGAGTACGATCAGTAGTTTGTGGTGGATGGCGGTCAGTTGCTTGGTGAAAATTGAAATCGACTCACCGGTGGTTCCTGGCTTGTCGGGATCAAAAAAGAACAGAACCAGGTCGGCGCTTTCGGCGAATCGCCGGATGCTCTCCCGAAAATCGTAGTTCCGAAGTTGGTGGCTGTTGGCAGAGTCGATCATGCCCGGACTATCTATCAGAGTCAGTTGCCTCAGGTTCTCTGACGGACAAATTTTAAACCGTAGATTGGCGAGAAACTCCGGGCCAAGACTGGCCAAATCCTGATAATCCAACTCGGGATGTGACACCAATGTTTGTCCGTCTAGCGTCTCCACCTCCTCCCCATATGTAACCAGCGTGAATCCGTCATCCGTCGGTGCCATTCCGGATTCCTGTACGTCCATTCCGGCGATGTAGTTAATGAATGACGATTTGCCGGAAGAGTGGTTTCCAAGGAAAAGCACCCTTGGGGATCCTGTTACATCTTTGTCGCTAATTGGTAGGTTAAAGCGGTAGCGACTCGCCAGTAGCGAGAGCTTTCTGGCGTAAATCGACCTAACATTACGCTCGAGTTTTAATAGGTCATCCATTGCGTGTTTCGGACCAAGCAGACGGGCCGTTATAATCGATGTTTAACTGCTCCCAAAGAAAAATTAGTCCCAGGTCTGTGGAAACGGGATTCACACAGGCTTGGTCAGCCGTTAGCATGCCGAACGCATGAGTTTGACTGAAGAAATGACCTCCCTGGCCAAGCGCGCCCGTGCGGCCTCCCGCCGCTTGACCAGCCTGTCCAATGATGACAAAAACAAGTGCCTTCTGGCCATGGCCAACGCCATTGAGGCCAATGCAACGTCGATACAACAGGCCAATGCCAAGGACATGGCCGCCGGTGTCGTACTGGGCTTGGCCAAGCCGATGCTGGATCGGTTGCTGTTGAACGAAGCGCGCATCGCCGACATGGCCACCGGCCTGCGCGAGGTCGCTGGGTTGCCCGATCCGGTTGGGCGGGTGATTGAAGAGCGCACACGGCCAAACGGGCTGAAACTCAGCAAGGTCGCCGCGCCGATCGGGGTAATCGTCATCATTTACGAGTCTCGCCCAAACGTCACCGCCGATGCCGCGAGCCTTTGTTTCAAGTCCGGCAACGCGACTATTCTCCGCGGCGGCAAGGAGGCCATCCACTCGAACCAAGTCATCGCGGAAATCATGACCGAAGCAGCAATCAATAAACTGCCCGCCTTCCCCGCAGATGCCGTTCAGGTCGTTCCCACGACAGATCGCGCTGCCATCCCCGAGTTGCTTTCGCTCACTCGCGATGTCGACCTCTGTATCCCGCGAGGCGGCGAGAGCCTCATTCGCGCTGTGGCCGAGTGCTCGCAAGTGCCGGTCATCAAACACTACAAGGGCGTGTGCCATGTTTACATCGACGGCGCCGCCGACCCGGCTATGGCTGAAGAGATCGTTTTTAACTCGAAAGTGCACCGGCCCGGGGTATGCAACGCCGCCGAGACGTTGCTGATCGATCAGACGATCGCAGCTGAGTCGTTGCCTCGCTTGGCCAAGCGCTTGGCCGGAGCCAACGTCGAGTTGCGCGGCGACGAGGAGTCACTACGCCTGCTCGACGGCAGCGACGTCGAGGTTAAAGCCGCCACCGACGCAGATTGGGATGAGGAATATCTCGATCTCGTGCTGTCGGTGAAAGTCGTCGATGGTGTATGCGATGCGATTGAGCATATCAATAAATACGGCTCCGGCCACACGGAGGCCATCGTCACCGGCGACAAGTCGACGGCAAAACGTTTTCAAGTCGAGGTCGATTCATCGACGATTTTCTGGAATGCCTCGACCCGGTTCACCGATGGTGGCCAGTTCGGCATGGGCGCCGAGATCGGCATCAGCACCGACAAAATCGGCGCGCGCGGCCCGATGGGGCTGGAGGAGTTGACCAGCTATAAATGGCTTGGCGTGGCCGATGGCTTGATCCGTCCATGACCGTGGGTGAATCGATCCTCGATGCTGTCCAACGGCTTAACCGGGCGGGTGTCGAGTCGCCGCAAGCCGATGCAGAATGGCTGTTGGCTGAACTGATGTCTTGCAGTCGCACAGAGCTTTCACTCTGCGCTGAAACCGTACTCAGTGCAGGGCAGCAAGATCGGCTCGCCAGGCAACTAGAACGGCGTTCCTCTCGGGAACCGTTGCAGCACATTCTCGGTGTGGTCGATTTTTTTGGCTACGAATTCCGCGTATCGCCTGCGGTGCTGATCCCTCGACCTGAGACAGAAACGCTCGTGGAGTTGACGCTTGGTTTGCTCAAACCATTCCCCTCTCCGGTCATCCTCGACCTTGGCACCGGGAGCGGATGCGTTGCCATCTCGCTTGCCAAGCGCTACCCGTACGCCAAGGTCATCGCCTCGGACTATTCCGGGGCAGCATTGCAGTTGGCCCAACGGAATGCCAAGTCGCTCGGTGTGTTTGGCCAGATGGAATTCCGTGAAGCCGACGGCTTGGCATCCTTGGCCAAGGGCGAGCAGGTGGACTTGATCACCTCGAATCCGCCGTACATCCCGACCGGGGAGATCGCCGGACTGCAACCAGAGGTGCGGCACCACGATCCACACCTCGCGCTGGACGGAGGCGGGGATGGCTTGAAGTTTTACAGGATGCTCGCAGCGGAGGGGCGCCCCCACCTTAAGCCCAGCGGGAAATTGGTGGCTGAGTTTGGCGACAGACAGGAGTTGCACGTTGGAGAGATATTCAGACAGGCCGGTTGGCCAAGCGTTGAGATCGCCCACGACTTGAGCAGGCGCCCGCGAATCGTGATTGCCTCTCCAACATAATGACGCAACACTCCGCGCCGACAAACGATTATGGATTGCCTGGTCATAAATGGAGGGGCGACGCTTAAGGGCGAAGTTAAAATCAGCGGCGCAAAGAATGCCGCACTGCCGCTTATGGCTGCCACGCTGTTAACGCGCGAGGAATGCGTTTTGCGCAACCTCCCAAATCTTAGCGATGTGCAGTTCATGGCACGGATTTTGAAGTCACTCGGAGCATCAGTCATGATGAACCGTGGAACCATCCGCGTCCGGGCAAAAAAAATCGAGGGCTTCGGCGACTACGACTTGATTCGCAAGATGCGTGGCTCGATCTGCATCCTCGGCCCACTCATGGGGCGACTCAACGAGGCCAAGGTGTCGATGCCGGGAGGCTGCGTCATTGGCGCCCGCCCGATTGATCTGCATCTCAAGGGGATGCGAGATCTTGGTGCAAAAGTACGCGTTGAGGCCGGCTATGTTCACGCCAAGGCCAAGGAGTTGGTTGGCGGTGAGAGCTTCCTCGGCGGTCGCTGCGGCCCGACGGTTCTTGGCACTGCCAACTTGATGATGGCGGCAACGCTGGCCAAGGGGAGGAGTGTCATACACAGCGCCGCGTGCGAACCGGAGATCGAGGACTTGGCCAAGTTCCTCAACGCGATGGGAGCAAAAATCTCCGGGGCTGGCAGTCCGACGATCACCATCCGTGGCGTCCGGCGGCTTGGTGGCGCAGAGCACCGTGTCATCCCGGACCGAATCGAAGCTGCCACTTACGCTCTTGCCGGCGCTGTGACCGGTGGCGACATCACACTGCGAAACTGTGCCCCTGGTCACCTCAGTGCGGTGCTCGATAAAATGCGCGAAGCTGGCGTGCGATTGCAGCTAGGCCGAGGCACGCTCCGAGTCCGCCCGGCGAAACAGTTGCGCTCGGTGGACATCACCACCATGCCGCATGCCGGTTTCCCGACCGATGTGCAAGCGCAGATGATGGTACTCATGCTAAAGTCACCGGGGATCAGCATTATCACCGAGCGTATTTTTGAATCGCGTTTCATGCATGTGAACGAGTTAGCGCGTATGGGCGCCGACATCTCGATCGAGGGGCCAAGTGCGATCGTCAAGGGTGGACTGCCTCTCAGCGGCGCGGACGTCATGGCCAGCGACCTGCGCGCCTCGGCAGCACTGGTCCTCGCCGGCTTGTCGGCCTCAGGCGTCACGCGAGTGAACCGAGTATACCACATCGACCGGGGCTACGAGGATATCGACGGCAAGCTCCGCGCGCTTGGCGCAAACATTTCACGCGAGCCCGGCCAATGACTTGTGATTTTTTTTCCTAACAGACTCGTTTTGGTAAAATCAGCGCATTGATTTCCAGGGGCCAGTGGCGCCCCGAAGCCGACCAGTTCACGGCGTTGAGGGATGCCAAGATTATTATTTACGAGACTGCCGTTGACTGTCATCCTTCGGATAAAGCAGGTTGCCGCGCGCAGCAGTTCAACTCATGTCAAACCATCCCATGCAGCCATGCCATCGCGAGCGGCTGTTTTGTCGTTTCAGTCAACCGCCCGGGCCACTAGTCGCCCGCAGACAGAGATGACATCAAGTTTTGGAGGCAAAGCCTTGTTGCAGAAACATTAGGGGAAATCTTCGCTGCGGCCAGCTTGGAAGAATCAGCCTTGCTCTGCGAGGTCGATTGGGCCAGAGTCTCTGTAACACGCACTCAATGGCCGTTTCTGCGCGATCGGCGTATCGATGCGTACGGATCGATAATCCGAATACCAATCGATGAATGACACACCTGATGACACAAAAAAGCTCGCATGGATTACCGGAGCCGGTGGGCTGATTGGGAGTCACATTGCAGCAGCGGCCAGTCTTCACGCGCCCCAGTGGCAGATTCGCGCCTTGACGCGCGGCGACTTTGACCTGACCAATTTCCCGGAAGTGCAAAGACAGTTCGAGACCGACCATCCTGAACTGGTGATCCACTGCGCTGCAATGAGCGATCCGACACAGTGCGAGACTCAACTCGCCCAGACACGACTCATCAACCGAGAGGCAACATTCTTCCTGTCCGGCCTCGCGCAGGACATCCCGATGATCTTTTTTTCATCAGATCTCGTGTTTGATGGAAAACACGGAAACTACACCGAAGAGGACGAACCGGCGCCGCTGACAATTTATGCGAGAACCAAGGCTGAAGCTGAGGCTCTGGTGCTCGGCAACCCGCTGCACTCTGTCGTACGCACTTCGCTGACCGCCGGCCAGTCGCCCAATGGCAATCGTGGCATCGAGGAGCAACTCAACCTCCGCTGGACCAAAGGCGAGACCGTCAAGCTGTTCTCTGATGAGTATCGCAGCCCAATCGCTGCCGAATGCACCGCTCGGGCCATCTGGGAACTCGCACTGGCCAAGCGTCCCGGACTTTACCACCTCGGCGGTCGCGAGCGAATGTCCCGTCTGGAAATTGGCCGAGCCATCGCGAGGCGGCATCCCGAGTGGAATGCAAAAATCAAGTCCTCCAGCCTGCACAATTATGACGGCCCGCCAAGAGCCGCCGATACCTCACTCAATTGCGCCAAGCTTCAGCGGATTCTGCCATTCCCTCTAGCTGGGCTCCGCGAGTGGCTGACGAGCGGCTCAATGCAACCGGCATGAATCCGTATCGCGGACGCCTCGCCCCGACACCGACCGGATTGCTCCACCTTGGCCACGCACAGACGTTTCGGACCGCCCACCAGCGTGCACATCAAGCCGGTGGTCAACTGGTATACCGCACCGAAGACCTCGACCCGCATCGGTGCAAAGCCGAGTTTGCCGAAGCCGCGATGGCTGACCTGAAATGGATAGGGCTCGACTGGGATGAAGGCCCGGACTGCGGCGGGCCCCACGCGCCGTACACCCAAAGTCAGCGGACATCGCGCTACAGTGAACTCCTCGAATCATTGAAAAGACACAACATGGTTTACCCATGCCGCTGTTCGCGCAAGGACGTGGCCAAGGCTGCGAATGCTCCGCACGAGAGCGACGACGAACCGATTTATCCCGGCACCTGCCGGCCAGCGCATGGGCGGAAGGCTGTGTTCCGTGTAGATGATGAGCCTCGGATAAACTGGCGCTTTCGTGTTCCTGACGGGGTAGTGGTATCGTTTGTGGATGGATGGTTCGGAACCCAGTCATTTGTCGCCGGTGCCGAGTTCGGTGACTTTGTGCTGTGGCGTCACGACAACGTTCCCAGCTACCAGTTGGCAGTAGTGACGGACGATCACGACATGGATATCACCGAGGTTGTACGCGGGGCTGACTTACTCAAGTGTACCGCCCGGCAACTGCTGGTTTACGATGCTCTTGGATGGAAACCGCCCGCTTTCCATCATTGCCCGCTAGTAAAGGACAGTTCCGGTCAGCGCTTGGCCAAGCGACACAACGCTTTGAGCCTTCGGGCCATGCGCGAGTCAGGGGCGGACCCGGCGGAAATCTTCACGAGATTCACCGGCTAACTGTGCCGCACGGTTGAGATCAAAGCCTTCCGGAGTCAACGAGTTTTTTTGTCTCGCAAAGGCGCGGTGTTCTTGGCATTAATCTCCCTTTTTTAGCCCGATGCACGAACAGATAGTCATCCTTGATTTCGGTTCCCAGTACACGCAGGTCATTGCGCGGCGCATCCGCGAGTGCAAAGTGTACTCCACCATCATCCACTACAACACGCCGGCCGCCATCATCAATGAGATGAATCCCAGCGGTATTATCCTCTCTGGCGGGCCATCCAGCGTTTACTCCCGGAAAGCTCCGTTGCCCGACAAGGCGATATTTAAACTGGGAGTCCCGGTTCTCGGAATTTGTTTCGGCCTTCAAGTCATGGCCAAGTTTCTCGGTGGAAAAGTTGAGCGCGGCCAAAAGCGGGAGTATGGCAAGGGCACGCTTCGTGTGAAGAAATCCCGGTGCCGCTTGTTCAATGGGCTGCCGAAGGAGTTGCAGGTTTGGAACTCGCACGGCGACAAGCTGACCGGGCTCCCGGACGGGTTCAAGGCGGTGGCCACCACAGAGAACTCCCGCTTCGCAGTCATCGAAAATGCCAAATTGCGCTTTTACGGCCTGCAGTTCCACCCAGAAGTCGCCCACACGCCCAAGGGCAAAATAATCATCTCCAATTTTGTTCACAAAGTCTGTGACTGCGGCCGCAAGTGGACGATGCGCAATTACGTTGACCAAGCCATCGAAGACATCCGATCTCAAGTTGGCAAGGACAGGGTGATTCTAGGGTTGAGTGGCGGCGTGGACTCAAGTGTCGCAGCGGCGCTCATCCACAAGGCGATAGGTAAGCAGTTGACCTGCATCTTCGTGAACAACGGTGTGCTGCGCTCCAATGAGGCGGGGGTTGTCAAAAAAGTGTTCGGTCGCAACTTCAAGGTAAAACTCCATTACGAGGATGCCACGAATCTGTTCATGCGCAAACTCCGAGGCGTGAGCGATCCTGAGACCAAGCGCAAAATCATCGGCAATACATTCATCGACGTTTTTCAGAAAGCCACCCGCATGGTCGGCAAGGCCAGGTTTCTCGCGCAGGGTACGCTTTACCCCGATGTCATCGAGTCGGTGCCGATCGGCGGCAATCCGGCGGCGCTGATCAAGAGTCATCACAACGTAGGCGGCCTGCCGGAGAAAATGAAGTTTGAACTGATCGAACCGCTCCGGTGTTTGTTCAAGGATGAGGTCCGCGAACTTGGTACCGAGCTTGATTTGCCAAAAGAGATTGTAATGAGGCAACCGTTCCCCGGTCCAGGTTTGGCTGTCAGGATTCTTGGTGAAGTCACACCCGAGCGCTGCGATATCCTGCGCAACGCCGACACGATCGTCGTCGAGGAAATGAAATCGAATAATTTATACTACAAAATTTGGCAGAGCTTCGCAGTGCTGCTGCCGGTGCGTAGTGTTGGCGTGATGGGCGACGAGCGAACCTACGAGTACACGATTGCCGTGAGAGCGGTGGAGTCGAAGGACGGCATGACTGCAGACTGGGTGAAACTGCCGTACAAAGTGCTCGAGACGCTCTCGAACCGAATCATCAACGAAGTGGATGGCGTAAACCGCGTTTGTCTCGACA
>DASCOW010000118.1:0-3448 GCA_036012205.1 Verrucomicrobiota bacterium | reverse complement strand
ATGCAAACATTGACACCGAGCTGCCTTACATGACCCGGCAGGTGGACAAGCCGATTGCAGGACTGATCAAGGACTTGAAGTCGCGGGGCATGCTTGAGGACACCCTTGTGATCTGGACCACCGAGTTTGGTCGCATGCCATTTAGCCAAGGGCAGGCGGGCCGGGATCACAACGGCGGAACGTTCGTCACCTGGTTTGCCGGTGGGGGGGTGCAAGGGGGGACGGCTTACGGCCAGAGTGACCAGTGGGGTTGGAAAAGCGAAACCGGCACAACCGCTCACGACATGCACGCCATCATTTTGCACCTGCTCGGAATTGATCATGAGCAGTTGACCGTTCGTCACAACGGAGTAGATCGCCGCCTCACAGACGTCCATGGCCAAGTGATTCGTGATATATTGGTGTGACACAGGTGTAGGTGAATGACCAATGCCAACGCATTTCTCCGCTTGGCCAAACTTGGCTCTATGTGGATTAGGAGCTGGGGCAGATTGAGGTCGTGAACTTGATAAACCGGTTGAGTTTGGCCAAGCTCAATTGGTCCAAGGCAAATGCTATGAAAAGATTGACTCGATTACTTGCTGTTTGGCTTCTCACAGGATTCCTGACCTATCCTGCAGAAGCCGGGCCAGGGGATGAGAAAGGATCAATCCTGCAGCTTGCCGGGATTACCATCGAGGATGGCATGGTGGAACTTTCGGTTAGTATTGCTGAATTGTTCGATTGGGAGAGTATAAAATTTGTTTCTGTAAAAACGTTTCCCAATGATCCCCCCTGGTTTCCGCCGACTCGCCATGAACTCACCTTCGGACATCACGAGGTAGGCATCATGGAATGGTTCCAGTTCGACTACATTGAAACAGGAAAATACAAGACAACGGGAGATTTCACTGTCGAGGCAAGCATTGGGCGCGGGACAATCGGCGGCGAGTTCGATCCAGCGACAAACCTTTTGATATTTGATGGCTTGGACTACGAGCCGATGATGAAGTCGCCAACCATCACCGTGAAAGCCTCCGCGGACTTGAAAAGCTGGAAGAAGGTCAGCAGACTTGAAGCCGTTGCTAAGAACTTCAAATGGGGCAAACCGGTGGCGGTTCGCTTCAAGTTGACAGCGGCGGCGCAGCGGTATTTTGTGATCCAGATTTATGAAGATTGACGAAACTAAACTTGGCTTGGCACTGGCGCTTGGTCTGGTCTTGGCAGGGTGCGGCGGCGAGAAGGGAGACATCCACGCCGCGGCGTATGCGGGTGACTTGGCCAAAGTGAAGCAGTTGGTGGCCGGTGGGGCGGACATCAACAAGCGCGACAAAAAAAAGGTGACGCCACTGCACTTGGCGGCATTTCAGGGCAACACACGGCACATCGCGATGGCCAAATGGCTGCTGGCCAACGGCGCAAATGCAGGAGCCCGGGATCATGAGGGGAAAACGCCCCTTGACGTGGCGAGCGATCGCGGAAACACCGAGATTGCTGACGTTATACGAGCCGGGCGCACGGGCGGCGGCGGGCGGCAATTGATCGACGGGGGAGTCGGCGTCTCCGAAGTACTCGATTTTTAGCGAAAAAGTCTTCTAAAATCGACGTTCCCGCCTAAAATTCTCAGTTGCAATTGCCTTTGGGGGCGTTATGTTCCCCGGCCCTTTTGGTTTGAGACAGTTCGGAACCATAGCATACAACGCATTCATGGAGGTGGCACAGCAGCCTATTTATCTGCTGCTCATGGTATGCTCCGGCTTCTTTTGCGTCTTTCTTTCCGTGGTTCCGTACTTTGGATTTGGTGATGACATCCAGATGGTCAAGACCAGCACGTTGGCGGTAACGCTGGTGACCGGGCTGTTTGGAGCGGTGCTGTGTGCCTCGTCATCGGTGGCTCGGGAGATTCGCTCCGGCACGGCACTGGCGGTGTTGTCCAAGCCGGTCGGCCGAGCGCGGTTCATCCTGGGAAAATATTTGGGAGTATCCGGGGCGTTGACGCTGCTGGTGTACGCGAACCTCGTGGCCTGCCTGCTAGCCAGCCGCATGGCATACGACGCGTACGGCTCGGCGGACACATTTTCGTTTGGCGTCTACTGCCTTGGCGGCTTGTTGGCGGCGTTTATGGCGGGTGGCTTTTTGAATTATTTTCTGCAGGTACGTTTCGTGATCACGACAGTAATCGCGGCGGTGCTTCTGACGACGGCGATGTTCGCGATCATTCTGGCCAGCGAACCGGAAACGACCGGAGCGGGCGCGGATCCGCGCTTGGTGGATTGGCGACTGATCCCGGCGACTGGATTGATATTGTTTGCGGTGCTTATATTGACGGCCTTGGCCTTGGCCTGCTCGACACGGCTCGAGTTGTTGCCGACTCTGGCGATCTGCTCCGGGGTATTGTTCCTCGGGCTGATGTCGGACTGGTTGTTTTTGAAAAGTGTTCAGACCATAACTTGCCTCGAGTGTGCGGAAACCATCGAGCAAACACCTTGTCCATCCTGTGGTAGCGAAGAATCAACTACCACCTCCATAGGTGTTCTGCCCTTGTTGTTTTATTTATGTATTTTTTCTGCAATAGCGGTTGCTTGGTCCACAAATTTTGCTCTGTGGATTAAAATACTCCTAACCTTGTTGCTGCCACCAATCGGTTTTCTACTGGAGCTTAACGTCCCTCTGCTTGACAACGGTCTGGCAAGTTTTCTTTACACCGTGACACCCAACTGGCAGAACTTTTGGCTTGCCGACGTGCTGGAGGGGGATGGAACGATTCCCACCCGGTACATTGGCCAGGCGTTCGGATACCTTGTGGGTTATGTGGGGGCAACCTTGTCGGTTGCCCTTTGGTTGTTTGAAGATCGAGAACTGACTTAATGGAACAGCAAAACTCCAAAAAACTTGGACTTATCAACAGTCTTGTACTGTTGGGCATCACTATTGCGGCTCTCTTTTTGGCGCTGAAGGCAGGCTCAACAGCAGGCTTGGCGGGGGTGGTCCTCTTGGGAATCGGCACCCTTGTCGGTTTTTTCGGCTTTATCCATTCGCACTTGATAGACCGCGAGCGGGTCGAGTCGCTGGAGATGCAGGAGTTGGATCGCACCCGCGGCAACGAGTCGCTTTTTGCCGGAGCGGCGGAGGACGCCTATCCCGCTCGCAACGCTCGCCGGCAATTTGAGAAATGGGTGGTACCGGTCTTCTCGGGGTTGGTGCTGCTTGGCCAAGCGATTGGCCTGTGGTGGGTTTACGGTGAATTGCAAGAGTGGGCGGCGCCGGCGGAGGTCGGTGCGGTGTTGTCGATCATGTTCTTTGCCCTGTTCATGGTCGTCCTGTTCATGATGGGTAAATACTCCGCCGGACTTGCCCGAATGGATGGTCAGGATTTGCTGCGCCCTGGTGCGAACTACATGCTGCTTGGCTCGGTGGTGAGTGCTGCAGTGGTGCTCGCGCAGGCAGCCTCCTTTTTTGGTTACCCCGC
>DASCOW010000117.1:0-5027 GCA_036012205.1 Verrucomicrobiota bacterium | reverse complement strand
TGCGCCTTGGTTCACTTCCCGCGTAAAGGCTCATTGCCTACCTCAGCCAACCGGCGAAGCCAAGTTTCAAAGCATCAAGCGCGCTTTGCCCAGGTAAGGCCGTCAAGGTTTTTGGGCTTGGCCGGCAGGACGTAACTGGCAACCAAGCCGACTGCGAAACAAGTCACGGTACCGATGCCGCCAAAAATCAGGCTGTGGGTTTCAGTGTGAAATTTCACGTACCACAACACGCTTGCAGTAACAACGACGCCGATCCAGACGTGAAGGCTCGTGGTGCGGTTCGTGAAAATCGCCAGCGTGAACAGGCCGCCGAGCGTGCCAAGGATTAGCCCGATGTAACCCATCAGCGTATCCCAAAGGTTCGTGTTGTCCTGCCCGGCGATGATGAGCGCCGAGACGGTGCCCAGTACGCCCAGAGCGAAGGTGATCCACTTGGCCGTCCGCAGCAGTTTGGTATTATCGTTCTGTGCGCCGGTGAGAAAATCGGTGGTCACGGCCGTGGCAATGGAGTGCATGCTCGAGTCGAGGCTCGACATAGCGGCGGCGAACACGCCGGCGATCACCAACCCGGCCAAGCCGACCGGCATTTGGTGAAAGATGAAGTGGGGGAAAATCTGGTCTGTCTTGGCAACCGGGCCGAGTTGCACCGGTTGTTGCTGGAAGTAGACAAAGAGCGCCGTGCCCACGGAGAAAAACAGCAGCGACGCCGGGACGCTCAACAGACCGTTGGTCCAGATCGCGCGAGCGGCGTCTTTCTCAGTGGGCGTGGTGAGGTAGCGCTGCACCACAGCCTGATCGGTGCCGTAGACAAGGATTTGGTTAAAGAACCCGCCTATGAGAATAACCCAGATCGTGTCCCGGCTCTTCGTAAAATCCAACTCAGTCTGCACTATTTCGAGTTTGCCCTGCTCGCTGGCAGTTTGAAAAATGGCGCTCCAGCCGCCGTCGATTTGGCCAACAATAATCAGCAACGCCACAAACGCGCCGCCAAGCAGCACGATCGTCTGCAGCACATCGGTCCAGATCACCGCCTCAATGCCGCCGAGCACGGTGTAGAGCGTGCTGAGCACACCCATCGCAACGATGCACCCGCGCACATCCCAGCCGGTGACCGCCGAGAGTGCCATCGCCGGCAGCAGGATAACGATCCCCATCCGGCACAGTTGGAACACTGCAAAGCTGGCGCTGCCGAGCTTACGAAGACTGCTGCTGAAGCGCATCTCAAGATACTCATAAACAGTGGTAATGTTGAGCCGCCGGTAAAACGGGAGAAAACAAAAAATGATTAGTGGCATCATCAACGGGATGGTCAGATTAAGGATAAGCCACGTCCAGTTGGTGCCAAACGCCTTGGCTGGGATGGAGAGAAACGTGATCGCGCTTAGCTGTGTCGAAAAAATACTCAAGCCGGCCGCCCACCACACAACGCGTTTGCCGGCGACAAAAAAGTCATCAGTTGTTTTGCTGCGTCGCGAGAACCAAAAACCCATCCCGACCAGCACGCCCATGTAGCATACCAGCACAATCCAGTTGACCGCACCAAAGGCCCGCTCCTGCTTGGCCAAGTCGATCTTCCAAATGTTGGGAGTGCGGATGCCAGGGCTGCTCTCGCCGGAGGGGATGATAATCGAGCCGCCCCACGACACAGCCGTCGTCGTGACATGGCTCCCAATGGCCACCCGTTCCGTCGCGCCAAGAGAGGTGGCGCGGCGCGAGTCCTCCATGAACTCGGTATAACGCGTCCAGCGATCAGTCACCGTGTTGTACAACAGCACATCGCGGCTGAATCCGATATGACTGTCCTGAATTTTTTGCTGCTCCGTCGTGAGCGTCGCTGCTGCTGCCTTGTTCCCGGCGGCAGCGGCAGCGGCAATTTGCTCGCTCAAGCCAGCAAGCGTGACAAAGCGCTTGCCATTCGCACCACCGAAAACGAACAACTGGTTCGCACCAATCGGCGCCACTGTGCCAGCCATCACGCAGCGTGGTTGGGCATCGCCGCTTGGCTGAATGTCGCTGATTTTTTCCCACTCGCCGCTCTTGGGATTAAACTTGTGGGCGTCGCTGAGCATGAGCCATCGCCCACCGGCGTCCTTCATTCGACCACTAAAAATGTAGAGGCAGTCCGTAACCCCGTCGTTTTGCGCCGTGGCGAGCAGATGCGTCCGCGCATGACCATCCCACGGCGGCAATGCAGCCCAGCCGAAGTCGCCGCTGCCGCGCTTGGCCAAATCGAGTGCCCAAAAGTTTTTGGTCGCACCTTCACCGCTGTCACCTCCGGCGACGTAAACCGTCGTGCCAACCAGCGCCCCGGCGGCCGCCGTCGTGCCAACGGGAAGCAGCGGGAAATTTTCGTCTACGGTGACTTCGCCACCCACTAGGCCAAGCCTGAACACCCTAGCCGAGCGATAGGCGACACCGCCCTCCCGCCACTCGCCACCGATGCAGAGCACGCCGTCGGCCATCGAGACCGAGACACCATAACCAAGCGCGCGGGGGAGCTTGGCCTTGGCCTCGGCGATCGAGTAACTGTCGCCATCCCTCGTGACGGTGTGGATCGTGTCGTAATAGACCTTTGCCGAGTTGCCACCGTTGGCGGTTTTGCGCCACGGCACACCGTCGGGGAAGTTCGCGCCGCCGGCAATAATGAGCGCGTCGTTGTGCACACCGACAAACGGCCCGGCCACGCCGAGACCACCCGGCAGATCAGGCAGCTTCCTCCAGTCGAGTTTTCCGTCGGCAGCCAGCAGAGAGGCACTACTCAGAAAAAACGGGATGAGGATTCGGGAAACCATGGCAACTCGGCGATTCGAGAACGGGCGGTAGCATGCGAGCTGAGCCCACCCAAAGCGAGCGTTCATTCGCATTCAATCCTCGAGGATGCGCCTGGCGGCTTCCTGAACGGATTGGATCAGTTCGGCAGGCTTGACGACCTGCGCGTTGCCGCACCACGTCATCACCCAGCGCTGCACTTCGCTGAGGCTGTCGAGGCGCATGGTCAACTCCACGCCGCCGTCCTTAAGGTTTCGCTGCTTCTGCGTCGGGTGCCAGCGCTTCTCGCGGATGTAGTCGGCGACGAGCTCGTTGAAGCGAATCACGATCTCCTGCTCCTGATTGCCGGTAAAGATGGCGAAGCTGCCGCGCAGGCGCTTCTCAAGCGAAAACTTTTTCGGCGGCTTGAACCTCTTGCCGGTCGGCTTCATGTCGCTGATGCGAGCCGGGGTGAAGGTGCGGATGTCATCGCGCAGGTGGCAGTACGCAAACAGGAACCACTCGCTGTTGACGTTGGCCAAGTGGTACGGATCTACAACGCGCGACTCGGTCTTGCGCGTACCAGGCTTGCGATAGTTGAACTGCAACTGCCGGTTGCCGGCGGCAGCCTTGGCCAAGGTGTCGATGACGTCCAGATTCAACACCGGCGCAGCGCTGGTACGAAATGAGATACTTTGGTCGAAGTCGTTGAGGTTGAACGAAAGCGTATCAGTCAGTGAATCGGTGACCTTGCGGAAGGCACTCACCAGCGGTTTCTCAAAGTTGGTGCCGCGGTACTGCTGCATCGCCTTCTCGGCGACAAGCATCGCGAACAGCTCACCCTCACTGATCTGCACGGTCGGGAACTGCCCGACCTCCCCATCGTAGCAGTAGCCGTTGTACGCCGGCTCAAACACAACCGGCAGTTCCATGCGATCCCGCATGAACGTAATATCGCGGTAGATGGTCTTGGTGGTGACCTCAAGCGCGACCGCCAACTGGGTGGCATTGGGATGATGCCCGTCCTTGAGCAGGTTGTGAATCTTGAGCATCCGCTCGATCGGCGGGCGGGTGTTTCGCTCAAGAACTCGTCTGCGCTTGGCTGCCATGTCGTAGGCCAAGCTAGGCCAAGCACCCCGCCTCATCCAGCAAAAGCGAAAGACAAAAAAACGGACCCGGATGGGTCCGTAGAAAGACATGGCGCTTGGCCAAGCGTTACCTGAGCGTGGTCAGGAATTCCTCGTTCGTTTTGAACTTCTCCAGCGCCTGCTTGATTGTCTCCATGGCATCAATCGGATTCATATCAGTCATGGTGCGGCGTAGCTTGTGGATTGCGTCGAGGTGCTCGGCCGGGAAGAGCATCTCCTCCTTGCGCGTGCCGCTCTTAGGAATGTCGATCGCGGGGTACACACGCCGCTCGGCGAGCTTGCGGTCGAGCACCAACTCCATGTTGCCGGTGCCCTTGAATTCCTGAAAGATCAGCTCATCCATCCGCGAGCCGGTGTCGATCAGCGCCGTGGCGATAATCGTGAGCGAGCCGGCCTCCTCGGTCTTGCGAGCGGAGGCGAAAATCTTGCGCGGGATCTCCAGCGCGCGGGCGTCCACGCCGCCGGTCATCGTGCGGCCAGAGCCGCCGTGCACGGAGTTGAAGGCGCGGGCCACACGGGTGATCGAGTCGAGCAGCACGAACACATCCTTGCCGGACTCGACGAGGCGGCGGCAGCGGTCGGTCACGAGTCGCGACAGGCGCACGTGTGTCTCGAGGTCCTGATCATTCGATGAGGCGATCACCTCGGCGTCCACCGAGCGAGTGAAGTCGGTGACCTCCTCCGGGCGCTCGTCGATCAGTAGCACAATCGCCTGCACTTCCGGGTGGTTGGTGGTGATCGCGTTGGCGATCTGCTTGAGGATGGTTGTCTTGCCGGTGCGGGGCGGGGCGACGATGAGGCCGCGGGTGCCCTTGCCAATCGGCGTCACAAGGTCGATGATGCGCGTCTCGACGATATCCGGCGTGGTCTCAAGGTTGAATTTTTCGATGGGATTGATGGTGGTGAGGTTTTCGAATCGTACCACGTCGGCGTACTCCTGAAACGAAGCGCCATTGACGCGTAAAACCTCCTTGAGCTGCGGGCTGGTGCCGCGATGCGGCGCCTGCAGTTTGCCCTCAATCAATGATCCTTCCCGAATGGCGGCACGCTTGATGGTGTCAGGCGTCACGAAAATATCGGACGGCTTGGGCTGATAATTGTTGTCCGCCGAGCGGAGAAAGCCAAAGCCCT
>DASCOW010000116.1:0-9205 GCA_036012205.1 Verrucomicrobiota bacterium | reverse complement strand
CTACAAGGGCCGAAACATCGCCGACGTGCTCGACATGACTGTGGATGAGGCGATGACGTTTTTTCGCGCATTCCCGAAGATCTGTGACCCGTGCGCGACTCTCTCCGACGTGGGGTTGGGGTATCTCAAGTTGGGCCAGCAGGGTACGACGCTGAGCGGCGGCGAGGCGCAGCGCGTGAAATTGGCGACCGAGTTGACCAAGCAGTCGCGCGATCACGCGCTGTTCATTTTGGACGAGCCGACGACGGGATTGCACTTCCACGATATCGCTCGTTTGCTCGACGTGCTGGCGCGCCTCCGGGACGCGAACAACACGCTCGTGGTCATCGAGCACAACATGGACATCATCAAGTCGGCGGATTGGGTGATTGATTTGGGGCCGGAGGGAGGCAACAATGGCGGTCGCGTCGTGGCTGAAGGCCCGCCTGAGCGAATCGCCGCATCCGCCGGCAGCAACACGGGGCGGTTTCTCGCTGCGGCGCTTGGTATGGAACATTTGTTGGAGAAAGAATGACTCGGTTAACTCAAACAATGCTGGCACTCGCATTGACCGTACCGACTGCGATTGGCCAAGCGGAAGATTCGCAGATCGAGCTGGCGTTTGACGTGGCCAAGCGGTTCTTTCGAGATGGCATGTTCGACACGGCGGTCGATCTGTTCGACGCCTTTGCCAAGGCGTACCCTGAGTCGCCCGTCCGGGCAGAGGCGGTGTTGTTGGAGAGCCAGGCTCGGTTTCAGCTTGGCCAGTTCGAGGTGGTGAGTGCCGAATTGACGGCTGGCTTGCAAAGCGCCGGGGCGTGGACGGACCGTTACCTATTCTGGACCGGTGAGGCGCAGTTTGCGTTGGGGCAGTTCGAGCAGGCGGCAGCCAGTTACGGCCGATTGATCGAGAAACATCCCGCCTCCGATCGAGCCTTGACGGCGGCGATTGGCCAGGCGCAGTCGCTCTACCAACTCGGCGACCTGAAAAAGAGTATTGCCACCCTCGAGCCGGCGGACGGGCCGTTTCAGCGCGCGGCCGGCGCACGGCCGGATGATCCGTTGATCATCGATGGTCGACTGCTCCTGGCGAACGTCTATTTTGAACTTGGCGAGCAGGGCGCCGCGCGGCTGCTGCTTGAGAACCTGCCTGATGCGGGACTGGCGCCGGAGCGGTTCTGGCAGAAGCATTATTTGCTGGCTTCGGTGTATCTTAGCGAAGCCAGTCTCGATCGTGCCCTGGACGGCGCGACCAATATCGTCCAATTGGCCAAGGGCATCACTGACCCGGTGTTTACCGCCCGCTCGGTGGACTTCCACGGCGACGTGTTGCGCCGCAAACAGCTGCCGGACGCCGCCGTCGCATTGTACGAGCAAAACTTGGCCACCAACATTCCGACCAACTGGCGTCGATCGGCGTTGCTGAAGATCGTAGATCTTTACGTCGAGGAAAACCGGCTAAGCAACGCGGTGCAGAGGCTGCAACGCCTGTTCATCCGCCACCCCGGGGATCCAGCCACCGGACTGGCGCACCTCACGCTTGGCGAGCTGCGGTTGCGGCAGTTTTACGGATTGCCGGACGCGGGCCGCCTCCGGTCCACCAATCTGCTCAGCGAGGCGCTAGGGCATTTCGATGTTGTTCTCCAGGGCGGCACGGATGCGGATCTGATAGGAAAATCATGGCTGGGTCGCGGCTGGGCGCTTTGGGAGTGGGGCGCCCTCTCCGGCATGGGCCTGCAGATGAACATGGCACGGGAGGCGTTCGGGAACGCGGTCCGTGAACTGCCCACGTCGCAGGAACAGGCTGTGGCGCAATTCAAGGTGGGCGACTGCCTGTTCCGCCGATTGGATCACGATGCCGCAGCGAGCAACTACTGGGCGGCCATTCACATCGCCACGAATACCGTTGGCTACGATAACCGGCTGGTGGATCAAGCACTCCACCAGATCGTCCGCTCCGGCGTGGCGCGACATGACCTGCCCGGCGCGAGCCAAGCCGTGAGCAACCTCATCGAATGGTTCCCGGACAGTTTTTACAGCGATCGCAGCCTACTGCTCTACGGGCAGGCGCTGAACCGGCAGGGCAAACCGGCTGGGTCGCGCAATGTGCTCGCCTCGTTTGCCAAGGTGTTCCCCGAGTCCACGCTGCTGCCCGAGGCGCAACTGGCTGTCGCACGCACGCACGTCATGGACGGAAGCTGGGTGTCGTCGATCCTCGAGTATGATCGCTGGGTGACGAATTACCCAGCGCACCCGGCGTTGCCGCAGGCGGAGTTCGATCGCGCCTGGGTGAACCACCAGGCTGGCAACCCGGCGAAGGCATTTCAGTTGTTCACCAACTACGTTGTGCGCTTCCCGAGCCACTCGCTTGCGCCGGTGGCGCAGAAATGGATCGCCGATCAACAGTTTCAGTCCGGGAAATTCGCCGAGGCCGAGCAAGTCTACCGGCAGCTGTTCGAACGCACCAATCTGCTGGCCAACGCGCCCGGCATGCAGTGGGAGGCACGCCTCAGCGCCGCTCGCTCGGCGTTCTTCCGGCAGGACCACGCCGCCGCCGAGCTGCTGCTGGCCTCGGTCGTCAACGCCACCAACGCGCCGGCCGCCGAGCAGGCGCGCGCGGAGTTTTATTTGGGAGACGTGGCTGCCGATCAGACCGGCCGCACCCCCGACAACCTAATCGACGCTCTGCCGCACTACCAGCGAGTAGCCAATGAGATGAAAAACAGCCCGCTCAATCCGCTCGCCTGGGGCCGCTTGGGTGACTGCCATCTGCAGCTGGGAAACCTGCCTCAAGCGACCGAGGCGTACCGGACGGTGACCGCGCTGTCGCCTGCCGATGCGGCCACTCGTAGTCAAGCCGGGCTCGGTCTGGCCCGCGTGCTCGACAAACAGGCCGAGGCTGCCGGTGAGACAGAAGAGCGCGAAAAGCTTCTGCAACAATCTCTCGATCAATGCATGGTGATCGTGTTCGGCGGCAACCTCCGATCGGTTGACGAGAAGATGGATCCGTTTTGGGTAAAGGAGGCAGGGTTGATGGCCGGGGACTTGGCCAGGCGGCTCGGACGCGCGGAGCAGGAACTCAGATTGTACTCGCGCTTGGCCAACGAGCTGCCCGACATGCCACTATGGCAGGCCAAGCTCGACGCCCTTCAGGTCAAGCCGGACGCGCCCAAGAAACCGTAATGCTTTCCCTGAAGGACTTGGCCGCCATTGCCGCGGATCATGCCGCCGACTTCGGCTTTGAGTTGAATCCCTTCAACATCGCGGGGCAATTGAGCTTTCCCACCAAAGAACCGGTGATCATGGGGGTGATCAATCTTTCCTCCGACTCGTGGTATCGCGAGAGCATTTGCACCAGCGTTGAGTCGGCTGTCGAGCGCGGGAAGGAACTGCGCGAGCAGGGGGCCGACATTGTAGACATTGGTGCGGAGTCCACGCTTGGCCAAGCGCAGCGGGTCGGTGGCGAAGAACAGCGGCAACGACTCCTGCCAGTCATTTCGCAACTCGCCTTGCAGGGCGCGATCGTGTCTGCTGAGACCTACGACGCCGAGGTGGCCAAGGCCTGCCTCGAGGCCGGCGCCAAGGTGCTGAATCTCACCGGCACGACCGACAGTCAGGCAATCTACCGACTCGCTGCCGAACACAATGCCGCCGTGATCATCTGTTACGTCGTCGGCGACAACGTCCGTGACGCCGGGGACATCCCGCTCGACGCCGATCCCATTCCGCGCATGGCCGACTACTTCGCGCGCGAGATCGAGACCGCCGGACACTGCGGCGTGGCCAAGGGCTTCATCGATCCGGGGCTGGGGTTTTACTACCGCAACCTGCAGGACAGTTCGGTGCGGATACGTCACCAGATGAAAACTTTCCTGAATGCCTTCCGGTTGCGCAAACTGGGCTGGCCGGTGTGCAACGCTCTGCCGCACGCGGTTGAGTGTTTTGGGGAGGAAGTGCGGAGCGCCGAGTCGTTTTTCTCTGTGCTCGCCGCGCTGGGCGGGACGGATCTTTTTCGCACGCACGAAGTCCCGCGCGTTCGCGCCGTGCTCGAGACGCTGGGAAATTACTGAGCTGGTGTGCGCTCGTTTCCGTGGAGAGTGTGGGTTAGCGGGGTGGCGAGCTTGACTCCGTGTTCGGATTGAAGCTCGAATGCCGTCAAGTTGACGGCGTTGCGGGCATTGATGACCTCGTGCTCGGATTTCAGATTGTAAAGCAGCCTCCACGTAACGGCGTGGTCGCCGTTCTTGACCAGTTTGACGATGCCCTCCCGCTCGGGGTTGATGGCGGCGGTGGCTTTGCAGGCGGCTTTCCAGACATCGAGAAGATAGGTCTCGACTACATCCGAGCCTGTTTCATAATCGATGTTGAACTCGACGTAGTCGTAGATTCCCTTTCGGGAGTCGGTGGAGATTATTTCGACCTGTTTGTTCAGTAGAAGTGAATTGGGGATGGTGATGTTGTGGTTGCGGATGACATCGCGCAACAGTGTCAGTGTGGCGCGGGTCTCGAGCACGATCGCGAGGATGTTTTCGTCGGGGATGCGGATGACATTTCCCCGTTCGACGTTACCGTTGCTGATGACGATGATGCCGCTGATGAAATCCTTCAGCCAATAATCCTTCGTGGTGAAGATCAGGACGGCCAGCGCCCCGAGGAAGCTGGTGGTCTGGAGCCAGTTTTCCAGTTTCCAGATATTCAGAAAGATCAATCCCGCGACAATCCCTAGCAGCAGTAGCGCGATGAGTTTCAGGTTGTTCGATGTGTACGACTCCACATAAATGGACGTTCCGCCGACTTCCCGTTTGTGTCCGTATTTTTTGAGGATCAACGAATGGGCAAGCTGCCAAGTGAGATAAGTCAGCAACACCAGCAAGCCAGTGTGGCTGATGTTGGAGCCAGGCTGGAATTGGAACGCCACGGCAAAAAAGTAAGTTAGAAACAGGACGGTGTTGATGATCCTCAGCAGACGGAGTCGAGCAGGATCCACATTAACGGTCTGCACGGTCAAATGATTGGTGATTTGTTTGCCAAAAATGAAAATCAACAGGTTGATGACAAACGTGACGTAATGAATCGACTCGAGATTGGTGAAGTAGGTTAATAGCCCACCGAAGCCGAGATCCCGGATTGAGTCCACGACATTTCCAACTGCATTCGTGGATGTGATGATGTTTGTTTCGTTCATGTCTGCTTGACGGGGATCAGGCGGATCTGGCGCACGTCCATGATGGCGCCGCCGGTTTTTTTAACTGGCCGGAACCAATACCGGTATTCG
The DNA here is from genome assembly GCA_036012205.1 of Verrucomicrobiota bacterium. GTDB lineage: Bacteria > Verrucomicrobiota > Verrucomicrobiia > Limisphaerales > UBA1096 > UBA1096. The sequence continues at coordinate 3,951 of DASCOW010000116.1, read as the reverse complement.
CCTTTGTCCAGTTTGACAGTACCGACATTGCGCGGGATGAAATTCTGGAAATGGCGGGTGTCGGTGATGCTGAACTCAACGTGCCGGAGTCTCAGTCCGTCCTTAACAAACACGTTCGCAATTCTTTCAAGCGAGTCGGCGGTTGCCAATGTCATGCCGATGGCGAGCAAAATAGAAGTTGCAATAAGTCGATTCACTTGACTTGGGTGAGCTCGGCCTGCTTGCAGAGCGGACGGGAACCGATCCAGCGGGTGTTGTATTGTTTGATCCAGGCGTCATCGAGTCTGGGGCGGGATTCGTGGCCGTAACGCTGGGCGTCCATGCCGTGCCACGGCAGCGGTTCGACGGTCCAGCCCTGGGCGACGTGGAAATCGGCATCCTTGTCCCAGCCGCTGGTGAACAGGAAAAAGTGGCGCGCAGTGCCGGGCAGTTGGCTGGGCAGTTTGGCGGCGTCGAAGTCGAGCGTCAGTTCGTCGCCAGCCGCGATGAGGGCGAGCCGGTTGTCCTTCGCGGCGACGAGTTCATCGATTGCGCCGTAGCGGGTGACCCAGCCAGAGGGGGTGATGCGCCAGTTCGGCGTGTCGCTGGTCTGGTCGTGGATTGGGGTCAGCGGCAGGTGGCTTGGTAAATCCTCTTTCGCACCGTAGCCGTGCCAGTGCAGATCGGTCGTGGTTGGGTGCATTTCGGTGACGGATGGCAACGCCGTTTTTTCAAACAGCGCGATCCGGTTCCAGTGGATCTCGAACGCCGTCGAGAGGCGAAGCTGCTTGACGCCGTTCGGCAGTTTGCCGTCCAGATCGACGACAATGGTTTTGGTTTTGCCCACCGGTGCGCCGACGGTTGCATCGACTTTTTGCCAGTTGCCGTCGGCGAGTTGTGCCTCGAGGGTGGGGAAGGGGAATGGCAGGTCGACGTGGTGCGAGGCGGCGATGTTGGCCATGCCGCCGCCGAAATGCAGCCAACCGGTCATGGCCAGGGCGAGCGGTGCGCTGGTGTCGAGTGGGCCGAAGTCGAGTTCGATCGAGAAGCGCTTGGCCAAGCCGCGCAACTGCGGTAGGCGCAGTTCGACCGGCGATACCCATTGGCTGTCGTTGATCTGCAATGCGGCGGTGGCGTCGATCCCGTCGCTTCGCCTGACTCGGCGGAGCGGCTTGCGCTTGGCCAAGGCGATGAGTCCTGCGGGTGGATACGGGCCGCTTGGGCGCAGTTTGGTGGTCGGGTGGACTTCCGCGCCGCTGGGCACGTCCACGGCGAGCAGCTTGGCCTCGTCGAGGTACAGGATTTCGCGCAGTTCCTCGGTGAGTTGCAGGCGGTAGTTGCCATCGGTTGGCTTGAAGTTCGTCTCGTCGCCGATCCACACGATCTCGGTGGGGTCGGCGTCGATGTAAACGCCCTCGGCGACCGGCAGGCCAAGCGGCGATGCACCGAGCAGGTCGGTGACGAAACGGTGCTTTTCGCCGTCCCAAGCGTAAAGATAGGGGCAGGAGCCAGTAGGGAGTATCAGCTCGGTGAGGGTGACTGTTTCGTCGGGCTTGACCTGCACATCAAGGTTGATGAGCGAGAGGTCGAACCAGCGGGCGTTGAGTGAATTAAGCAGTTTGTTTTTGCCTACACCGATCTCGATGGGCAGCGAGTGAACGGTGCGCTTGAGCCGGAGGCCGGCAGTGACGGTCTCGATTTGGATGCCGATGCCGCTGGCGTTGGAGCGGTTGCCGTACAGGCGGATTTTGAGTTGCCGGTTGGCGTTGCCGCCGTCGTTGCGGAGGTATTTTAGGCCGGACTCGTGGGCGAGCAGCAGGTCCGAGTCGCCGTCGTGGTCGATGTCTGCGGCGGCGAGTTGGCTGACTTGGCCGGTGAGCGTATCGAGGCCAAGCGCGGTGGTGCTGTTGACGAAGCCGGCGGTGCCGCGGTTGCGGAACGCCTGCACACCGCGGCCGATGGCGAATATGTCGAGCCAGCCGTCGTTGTCGTAGTCGAGCAGGTGAACAGCGGTGCAGCCTTTGGCCAAGGGGATGGTTTGGTTTTCCTCCAGCCCGTTGAAGGTGATCTCGAGTTGGCCGTTGACCAGGCAGACGAGGTCAACGCGCAGGTCGTTGTTGAGGTCGCTGGTGGCCAGTGCAGTGGCGGCTGGCAAGGTGGCGAGGGTGTTGGTCGGCGCGTGAGCGGCACCCCTGTTTTTCTGCAGAAACATTGGCGACTCGCCGGTGCGCGGGATGAACAGGTCGAGCATGTCGTCGTTGTTCCAATCGTCCATGACGAGTTTGAGCGCGCCGGTGATCTGCGTCGGGATGCCGGAGGTTTTGCTGATGTCCTTGAAATAAATACTGCCGAGGTTGCGGAACACCTTGAGGCCGGCATCGCCGGGTTGGATGGCAAGCAGGTCGAGTTTTCCGGTGAAGTCGATGTCGGCGATGACGCCATCCACTGCCTTGAGTGAGGCGAGCTTGGAGAATTTGGATAGATCGCGCGCCAGGCCGTTTGTTGCAAAGCGATAGGCGTGCGAGCCTTGGTCACCGAGCATTAGCACGTCGTCGAAGCGGTCGTTGTTCAGGTCGCCTACAAGGCAGCGCGAGTAGCGGGCGCCTTCAATGGCCAGAAACTCGAAACCGATTGGCGTGAAGATGGCGTTGGTGTTGAGCAGTGTGCGGAAGGTGTTGGTGCGGGTGCTGACGAACAGGCTGTTGTTGCCGTCATGATTAAAATCGATGACACCGAACGGCCCAGCGAACTGGGCGGCGTTGCCGGCGAAAGCGCGGGCGGTGTCGTCAACGAATTTGACTGCGATGCCGGAGGTGTCCGGTTGCTCAAGCTTGAAAGGGATACGCACTTCGGTGTAGGTGCATGTTTCCCATGCACCCGGTTTGCTGGGTATTTGTTTGCCGGTGATCCGTCGCTGGTGCTGCTCGAGCGCGGCCTTCGCCTCGTCGGTGCGGCCGAGTGTCACGAGTGCTTGGCTGAGGGAGTAGGCGGCTCCGAGGTGGTCTGTCTCAAAAGCAGCCACCTCTTCGAGCAGCACGGCGGCATCCTCAGCGTTGCCGGCGGTCAGTTGCGCCTTGCCGAGCAGGTAGCCCACTGCGGCCACTGTGTTATCGATGTCGTACGCCTGCTGCAAAGCCTTGGTGGCTTCGACGTCTTGGCCAAGTCGCAAATGCGCGCAGCCGACCAGGAAATGACCGGCAGCGAGGTTAACATCGATAGCCAAAGCCTCTTGTGCGAGCTTGATTACTTCCTCTGGGTGGTTGGCCAAGCGATGGGCGTTGGCCAAGTTCAGCAGGAGGTCGATCTCCGTGGGTTTGGATTTCAGCGCTCGGGTAAATGCTTCGATGGCTTTCTGCGCTTCGCCGGCTTCATAGTAGGTTTTGCCGGCGTTGATCGATTGGTCGAATTCGGCATCACTTTGGCCGGGTGTGCTCGTCAGCCAGGTGAAAATCACCGGGGCCAACACAATGGCAACGAGCAACAGCAGAAATTTCGTCGAGGATTGAGTTTGACCGGTGTCGGAATCTGCTGTCATGCGCGGCAGAGTAGCGGCCGGTGCCGCCTTGACCAAGGTGAAATCCGCGCCTAGATTGAATCCGTTCACGCGACCATGGGATTGCTCTCTCACAAAGCCTACCCGCTTGGCCAAGTTTGGATTGTGGAGCAGCAGATTGAACACAGGCAGATCAAGTCGGTGTATCCGTTGTTCCGCCGGTGACCGTCATTTGACACGCAAGAGCCATTAATCACTTCCTCTTGTGCAAGAAATCAGGGGCAGACCTGATGGTTGAGTGCAGGTGGAGTTCAGCTTCCGATTCAGAAGAGTCCTAGGGTAGTGCTCTAGGACTCTATTCGGTGAATTCAAATCTGAGCAATAGCTGTAACCGGTTCATTTACAAAACAAATCGCTTGGCTAAGCGATTTGTTTTGGGTCATGCTGCGCCCCTTTACAACCCGGCCCAATGAAAGAAT
>DASCOW010000115.1:0-6084 GCA_036012205.1 Verrucomicrobiota bacterium | reverse complement strand
GACCTTGCCAGATATGCGAAGCGTCCCGGGACTATCCACGGTCACGACAATGTATCGACTGGTGTGGCCGCCCCTCATGTCCGTGACCTCGCAGCGCACAAGGTATTCTCCCTCGAGAACAAATGCGTGGGTGACCTCGGTCTCGTTGTAGGCATAGTTGCCATCCCCGAAATCCCAGTAGATGCCGAGCGCATCCCCATCGGGATCGATCGCAATAGCCGTGAACGTGACGTCGTCATCCTCATCCACCGACGAGGCCGAGGCGGACAACTCCAGCGCGGGCGCCTGATTACCCTCGAATGCGCCGACATTCACCACGACATCAATCCAGGGCACATCTTCCCCGTCCTCACTCTGTGCGACCGGCGTGACATGCAGACCAATGCTCTGTTCCACAAAGGTGCGGCCAATCATGAGCGGCGAATCCAACACCCCACCTGCGCTGCCGGGCGAAGCATCAAGCATCATGGACAGCGACCCCGCACCTTGCATCAGCAACTGGAGACCGTTACGGCTCCAGTGGTCAAGCAGAGGATCCACTTGCTGTTCCTCCCCCATCATGTCGATAAAGGTATCTCCACCGGGCGACCATTGGTTCCGCTGGTTGGACACGCGGTATTGTAGCCAATATGTCCTGACTTCATCCCGGGTGATACGCAACGCGTGGATTCCGTCCTCAGTCAAACTGGGCACATCGTAGGCGTACAGTCGGATAGTTGTGCTGGAATCAAGCTCCGCAACAGATGATTCCGGGAGCCACCCCAACGTATGCTTGGTAATCGCGTTGAACTGCCGATTACCACCACCCATCAGGCTCCACAGATCGCCGTCGTAAACCCTCAACCCAGGACCGTAAACACTGTCGCGGCCAAGCAGGTCGGCCAACGAGTGGGGAATCGGCGGGTCCTCGGACATGGGATCCGGCTCAATTTTTTCGGGCGCTATCGTATTCCAGTAATCTGCCGACTGGGATGAACCGATCAGGTCGGAAGCCAACTTTCGGCAAATAGCCTCGACATGGTATCCCTTGATAAACATGCCGCCAGTGAAGCTGGACACGATCCAGTCCTGATACACCGGCCCAGTCAGGTCGCTGACAGCGATCAAGATCAAGTCGTAACTCGCCGTGTCATGACCTCTGGACTCAGCCAACTCAACGGCTGAATCCTTGATCAACGCCTGGCCTGTCTGCTCGTACCACAACTTGCTGCTGGGCAACATCAGCGTGGGCGTGATCGTTGTGGTGAATGAGAGCGTCCCATAGGAGGATTCCACAAAAAAATCGTTCACCTCTTTCATGGTCCTCTCCAGCAGCTCCGCACTGGGCGGCTCAGCCAGGTCGTCGGCAAAATTGAGCCGGATAATCAGCACATCCTTGTCGCCCTGCGCCGAAACCGCGTCCCACGCGGCTAGGTGTGCCTCGTCGCCCCGACTAGGACTGACACCCGCCTCCGCGCCGAGAAGCTTGTAGCCAAGCTTCCTTGCGTTCTCGCGCCGTGACAGGACGTAGGTGCTGCCGCCCGCCGTGGCGAGCACACCGCCCCTGGCCAAGCTCGCTGTTTCGCCGGTGACCGGGTCGCGGGCTTCCGCCGTCTGGCCCGCTGCCAGGGCGGTTCCAGTGCCGGTCTTGCCCATCAAGCGCACTGGCGACTCGTCGAGCGCGGCGTGGCCGTCGAGAGCGATGCCGTTAAACGGCAGGCTCCCGCTTGGGCCGAGACCGGACAGACTGCCATAGGTGTGGGCGGTGTAGATTTCACCTTTGTGTGAAAGTTGGGAAAAATTAGTTGCCTCCAAGCGAGTCGACCTAGAATCCAACTCAGACGATTTGATCAAACGAGGGTCGAGTCCGGGATATCGAGCGGCCTGCTTACCTACAGGATGCTCGCCCTTGGCCAATCGATACTCCTGACGAACATCGAGCTTGCCGGTGCCGTGGATGGGCTGCTCCAGTTGGGCGCGAATGGCCTCGGGGAGCGCCTCACGGGTATCATCATTGACCCGGTTGGCGATAGCTTGGCGGGGGTTGTCGCGGATGAGGTCGGCCATTGCGGCGCGGTGCTCCTTGGCCAAGCGGATGCCCTCCTCGACATCAGCGGTGCCGTCCATGAACTGCGCGGCCCAGCGCTGGAACGCACCAATCGGGTCGGCCACAGGCGTCGCGTCGCTCTTGGCCAAACGGGGTTCCGCATCGGCGTTGACCGTGCGCCAGAGGATTGGCACTGACACCGCCGCCGTGGCGGCCTTGGCTTGGGGTTCAGCCCGTGGGGGCATCGACTGGCCATCGGCCAACTTCAAAGCCACCCAACCGACCGCTGCCGTGAGGGCAGCACTTAACACGATCCTTTTCATTTTTCTGTGCTTTAAGTTCTTCCACCGGCCCAGACTCGGCAGGGCAACCTGCGCTTGAACTGGCCCATAATCAACCCACAAAAAAGAGAGACAACAGCACGCCTGTCGTCCCTCCGGTTGCCAACTCTTGATAAATCAACAGGTCCTCCCCGTTGCCATTTATTCCCGGTAAACCGCGCGGTAATAGCGGTTCCCCGCAGCTGAACCGAGATCAATCACCACGGTACCCTCTTCCGGAATGGTCACCCTAGACAGACCCAGCCACTCGATCAAGTCACCAGAAAACTCAAGATAATAAGTTTGGCCGGCCGCACCGGAGACCGTCAACCGGTATCCGGCCTCGCCGGTGAGGAGACCTAGGCTCGGAGGCTGCACACTCGAGAGATAATCCAGCAGGGCAAACCTGTTATAGCCACGCTCGTCCCGTTTGATGAAGGAACCGCCAAACACACTGCTGCCGCCGGGCAATTCGGAGACGGAATACACCGGGCCGTTCAGGCTCAACATCCCCAGTTCATTATTCGCCAGCGACCCGTCGCCGTTGATCAGCGTAACATTGTCCTGAATGGCGCCGTCGTAATTTCCGAATGATCCGCCGATGAGATAACGACCATCCACGCGGTGGTAGATCGTCTGCACCGGACCGTTGAAACCGGAGCCCACCATGAAATCGCGGCTCAATCTGCCGTCGAACCCAAGCCGCGCCAAGCGGCGGGATGACAAGCCTTCCACCGTCACGAACAGGCCGCCAATCAGGATGCCGTCGCGATCCACCGCCAGGGCGTGCACGGATGCGTTCGGGCCCACGCCGGGATCGAACGACTCATCGAGCGAACCGTCCCGGTTGAGTCGGGCCACATTGTTGCGCGTGACATCGTTTACCCGGGTGAACTCACCGCCGATGACAATTTTACCGTTAGGTTGCAGTGCCACGGCGAAGACATCGCCGTCGATGGCCGGCGGAGCAAAGTCCCCGGCCCGCGAGCCGTCCAAAGCCAAGGCGACCACGCCGGCGTCACCGGCCGCAAGAACGCGGCCCCAGCCCAGCGCGATGTCGAACACCGTGCCGCCAACCCGGCTGCCCGGATCGAACGCCGCATCCACCGCACCGTCGGCCGTCAGCCTGGCCAAGTGCTTGCGTGTGACACCGTCAACCTGATTGAACAAGCCGCCGATGTAAATCGAGTCGATGTCGTCCAGTTGCATACTGAAAACCGTGTTGTTCGGGCCGGCACCCACATCGAACTCGGCGTCAAGCACGCCGTTGATCTTTATCCTTGCCAAGCGCGGCGCCCCCTTTGCATTCACCTCGTTAAACTCACCCGCGACCAGCGCGTTGTTGCCGACGTCCATCGCCACGGCATAAACCGGCTTATCAGCTCCCTCGCCCTTCGGCCCAGCGGGACCGTTTTGCAACTCGTTGTCCACGATGATGACCGTTGAGAAATTCGGTGGGATCACCTGACCCCCACCGGTAGCCCCGAAGATGCGGATTCGGAACGCCTCCGCGCCCTCCTCTAACTTGTCATCCAGCACCGGGATATCGAGGCTCTTGACCGACTCGCCGTCGCCAAAGACCAGCTTGCCGGTGATACCCCGGTAATCGTCGCCGGCAATCGCGGTCAGATCGGATGTTGAGTAGTCGAGTTCCACCAAGCCGGTGTAGCCGTTGGTGCGCACCACGGTGACCGTGGCAAACCCGGCGGTTTCCTCCACGCGGAAGGTCGGTTTCTCGAAGTAAAACTCGCCTGGCGCAAAGTCGTTATCCACAATCTGCAGCATGGACACATCGAGACCGAGAATCGCCTTGCCAATGACATTGGTCAGCAAGAGGACAACACTCTCACGTCCCTCAACCTCCGTGTCGTCCACAATCGGCACATTGACGCTCATTGTTATCTCGCCATCGGCGAACTTCACCGTGTTGCTGACCATTTGGAAGTCGAGCACCGCCTCGGCCGTACCGTTGGTCGCGGTCAGGAAGGCCACTGTAGTCTCACCAATATTTGAACCGAGTCGGTCCACCTGGATTCGTGCGAACCCACTCTTGGCATCCTCGCCGATACTGTATGTTGGCGCCGAGAATGACAGCACACTGTCATCACTGACGATCTCAAGCAGGGCGCGGGACTGCAGCCCCTGTGTACCGTCGGTGAAATCGCTTAACTGCATGTCAACGGTCTCGTTAGGCTCGACATCCGAATCATCAATGATGTTGATCTGCACCTTCTGCAACACCTCGCCCTCTGGGAAGTCAAGCACCTGATCCACGCTCTCGAAGTCCAGCCCCGGCACGGCCGGTGTGTCGCCGGCAGAGAGCAGCGTGTTGATGCGAACCTGCACTCCGCCGGACAGGCCACCGCGCCGCACCACGCGTACCGTGGCATTGGTGCCGGTCTCACTAATCGAGTAAAACGGCTCCGCAAACTCGAGTGTACCCTGCCCCTCAATGATGCCACCGTGCAACTGGGTGAAGTATTCGCGCTCAAGCCCATCGAAAAGTGTAAAGCCACCGCCAATCAGGATTTTGTAATTGGGTAGCACAGCGATATCGAGCACAGAGCCGTTGGCACCTGTGCCGAAGTTGATACTCGTATCGACCGAACCGTCCGGGTTCAAGCGGACGATACCGTTTCGGTTAAGGTTATTGAAGGTGCTGAAGCTGCCGCCAATCAGGATCTTGCCATCGGACTGGATGGCCATGGCGTACACCGAACCGTTAGCACCCGCACCAACATCGAACGATTCGTCAAGCGAACCGTCTGGCATGAGTCGGGCCACGCGGTTACGAACCGCACCGTTGAACTCGGTGAAGAAACCGCCGACCAAAATCCTACCGTCCTCCTGCACCTCCACCAGACGAACCGAATCGTTGAACCCAGTTCCCGGATTGAACGATTCATCCACACTGCCATCGCTGTTCAAGCGTGCAATACCGGGAAGCGGTACGCCGTTGAAATGGGCAAAGTCGCCTACCGTCACAACCCGGCCGTCAGGCTGGATAGCCAAGGCGTTGACGACGAGGTCGGCTCCCGTGCCGATGTCAAAACCCTGATCCAAACTGCCATCGCTGTTGAGACGAGCCAAGCGGCTGCTGTTGTTGCCGTTGTACGAGACAAAGTCCCCACCGATGAGCACCCGGCCATCCGGCTGCAACACCACAGACTGCACCGGGTTGTCTGCGCCACCGCCGGGGTTAAACGTCCCGTCTAGCGAGCCGTCATAGTTTAACCGAGCGATGCGGTTTCGGTTCTCACCATTCACGGAGGTGAAGAACCCGGCCAGTATGGCGCGGCCATCCGGCTGGATGGCGATGGCCCGAACGGAATCGTTTACACCGAGACCAAGATCAAAAGTAGAATCGATGGTCCCGTCTGCGTTCAGCCGTGCCAGACGGTCACGGAACAAGCCGTTCACCTGCGTGAAATCGCCGCCAATCATGAACTTGTCGTCAGGCAACAGGGCAACTACGTTGACAAAATCGTTGGCTCCGGCGCCGGGGTTAAAGGCGGTATCCACCGAACCAGCCGGCTCGTTGACCGACTCGTCGTCGATCACCGTGAGAGTCGCCATGTTAGGGGTGCCAAGGATGGCCTTCTCCCATCGACCACGAACCGGCTGCGGATTCGTCAGGGCAACCGAGATCGTCTCTGCCCCCTCGACCACGTCATCATTCAGGATGGCCACCACGAAAGTGGAGCTAGCCTGGCCCGGCGCGAACTCAAGTACTCCGGT
>DASCOW010000114.1:0-7334 GCA_036012205.1 Verrucomicrobiota bacterium | reverse complement strand
CGACAAGGACGCCGTTCGCGAGTGCCAAATCTGGCTCATCAAGCAAAAACAGACGCAGGCGTGGAAAACCACCAAGGCCACCGCCGACGCCGTGTACTCGATCCTGCTCGGCGGCGACAACCTGCTCGCCTCGACCCGGCTCGTCGAGGTGTCGCTCGGCGGCGAGACTGTGAACCCGGAGAAGGTCGAGGCCGGCACCGGGTTCTACCAGCACAAGTTCGGCCGCGGCGAGATCACGTCCGCGCTCGGCCAAGTGGAGTTGACCAAGCACGACCCCGGCGTCGCGTGGGGCAGCGTGCATTGGCAATACCTCGAGGACATGGCCAAGGTGACGCCGCACGAGGCCACGCCACTGAGCTTGGCCAAGGACATTTACGTCCGCGAAAACACGAAGTCCGGCCAAGTGCTCAAGCCAATCGGGAGCGACCTCGCGCCGGGCGACGAACTGGTCGTGCGGCTGGTGTTGCGAACCGACCGCGACATGGAATTCGTCCACATGAACGACCAGCGGGGCAGCGGCACGGAGCCGGTGAATGTGCTGTCCGGCTACCGTTATCGGGACGGCTTGGCTTACTACGAATCGACCCGTGACGCCTCAAGCCACTTCTTCATCGACTACCTGCCCAAGGGCACCTACGTGTTCGAGTATCCAGTGAAAGTGTTTCACCGCGGCCGTTACCAATCCGGCATCGCCAACATCCAGAGCATGTACGCCCCGGAGTTCAACAGCCACAGCGCCAGCCAATGGCTGGAGGTGAAGTAGGGGAAACAGAGGTCAACCAAACTAGAATCGGTTTTCGGGAATCCGCATATGAAGAAGATTTACGCGGAGGAAACGACCATCTGTGCGAATCCATGAAACCCGAAACAGAATTTACTGTTTCTTCGCATCCGTTCGCGATTCTTTCTCTTGCCCACTAGACCGAACGTTAGCGGATGCCGCTGCCGATCCGGTCGTCGGGGATGCTGACCTCCCCCGGTTGATCCGCCGGGTTGGCCGGCGGTTCGCCCCCGGAAAACAACAGGGCGATCCCGGCGACAACAGCCAAGGCTGCAATGGCGATCCAAAAAAATTTCATCGCAAAACGCATCGGCAATCTACTCCTTTGCGCACGGGCTGCAAGCCTGCAGCCCGCCCGCTTGGCGGTGCGCTCGCTCTTCCCCTTGGTCGGCATCCGGATCGAAAATGGATTACCCCCCCCGGTAAAGACAGGCTGTCGGCGAAGAAAGCCTCTATGAGCATTGCTATTATGTCGTTATCCCCCTGCATGACTACAATAATTATCCATCAACCGGCAAAATCCTTTTGGCTAAGAGGCGAAGAAACCTTTAAGCTAGCGCTGGTGCTGAAAGAAACAGCCGGATCGACCTGCGTTATCGTCAGCCTCCAATAAATAAATGAAACGAATCCATTATATTCTCAAGCGTCTGGCCCTGACCGGGCTGCTCACCGCAACAGCCGCACGGGCGGAGTGGACCTTCGAGACCGATTTTAACGACGACATCCCAATCGGCACCGAGGTGTACGGCACCACCGTGGTGGAGTGGATCGACGACGACGGAGAGGACGGCGTATTGCAGTTGACTGTGACCGAGGCCAGCCAAAACGGCTCGTGGATCATTGACGATTTCAGCGAGGGCCAGACCATCGACGAGTTTGAGGCTGTTTTTCGGATGCTGATGGGGGGCAACACCTCGGCTGATCCTGCTGACGGCATGAGCTTCAGTTACGGCCGAAACATCCCGGACAACACCTTCAGCCCGGCTGAGAACGGCACAGGCGACGGACTGCGCGTCTCCTTCGACTCGTGGGACAGCGGCGGTGGCGAAGCACCTTCCATCGAAATTTTCATCGGCGGCACTAGCCAGGCAGTGGCCCACTTCACTGGGAGTCGGCGCCTTGCGGAGGCAGATGCCTATATCATCGATCCTGAAACGGACGAGCCTGCTGACATGTTCACTGGGGATGAGTTCGTGGACGTGAAGATTTCCCATAAAGGAGGAAAGCTCAACCTTGAGTACAAGGGACTTAAAATCTTCACCGACCTTGAGCTGGACTTCAAACCTGGAGCCGGGGCGCGCTTTGCCTTTGGCGCCCGGACTGGCGGCGCCAATAACAACCATTGGGTTGATGATGTAGTGATCACTACTTTTGCCGCCGAGAAACCGGTTCTCTCCGGTTTTCAGCCGGGCGAGGGAGCGGTCGTGACCCCCAACTCACCCGTGGTGGTGTTGCTCTCCGCCGGCTCAAGTCCGTTGGATCTTGACTCGATAAAACTCACCCTCAACGACGAGGCGGCAGCGGTGCAGGTTACCGAGAACGGCGTTGTCCTGACCGTGACCCACGCACCCGAGAACGGCCTTGCTCCGGACACGGCCTACACGGCGGCCATCACAGCGGCGGATGATACCGGGGCCAAGTTGGAATTTAGCTGGGAATTCTCCACGTCCGAATTGGTCTCTATCGGCGAGGCCAACCTGGTGTTTGATTTTGATGATGGTGAAATCCCGGAGGGCGCAGAGGTTTACGGCACCGCGACAGTGGAATTTGAAGGTGGCGTGGAGGATTCCGGCATGCTGCTCCTTACCGAAGCCACCAACAGCCAGCTTGGCTCGTTTGTCATTGAGGACTTCAACGAGGGGGCCAACATCAACAGCATCGGTGTCGCCATGAAGCTACGCATCGGCGGACCGGGCGAAGATTTGGGTGGTTCCTCCAACCCGGCTGACGGTTTCGCTTTTAGTTTTGCACCGGATGTGCCAAACGGCACCTGGTTGGCCGAGGAGGGCGCCGGTTCCGGCATCTCGGTCTGCATCGACACTTGGGACAACGGCGGCGGCGAGGCTCCCGCAGTCGACCTCAAATTTGGTGGCGCAACAGTGGCCTCCGCGAAAATACCCAAGGCTGATCTGCTCACCGGGACGGATTTCATCGACTTCATTGTGCGCGTGGAAACCGACGGCACGGTGGATGTGGTGTACAAGGACATGCTGGTTTTCCACAATGTGCAGACGGAGTTTACCGGCTTTACCAACGGGAAAATTGGCCTCGCTGGACGAACCGGTGGGGCCTTTTCGCTGCATGCCGTGGATGATCTCCGGATTGCGGTTAGCCGACCATCCTCACCGGTGATTTCGTCGATGTCTCCTGCCGAGGGCAGCGTGGTGCAGTCCAGCACGTGGATCGTGGTTGAGGTCGCCAACGGCGTCGCCGAAGTCGATGCCAAAACGGTACAACTCACGCTAAATGGCGAATCCGTGACACCGGAGATCGAAGCTGCCGGACGCAGGGTCATCCTCACGTACTCCGCACCAGACGGCCTGAAACCGGATGCCGACCAGGCCGTCGCCATTGATTTCAAGGACACCGAAGGCAACGAGATCAGCGGCGCGTGGGCGTTCCGCACTGCGCCACTCATCGAAATTGATGATGTGGAGCGCATTATCAACTTTGACGACGGCGTGGAGCCGGATGACGGCTACATCTACGGCACCGCCTACGCCGAGGAATTCGGCGGCGTGGAGGATAGCGGGGTAATGACTCTCACTATTAATGAAAACAATGAAAACGGCCTGTTTATTCTGGAGGATCAGGATGAGGGCGACTGGATTAATGCCTTCGCGCTGGCATTCAAGCTTCGTATCAGCGGACCGGGTGAAGATTTGGAGGGTTCTAACAATCCGGCCGACGGATTCTCCGTCAGCCTTGCCAACGACCTCCCTGAGGACATCTGGGGTGAGGCAGAAAATGGAGCCGGCAGCGGCCTGCGGTTTTGCTTTGACACATATGACAACGGAGGCGGCGAGGCACCCTCCATCGACATTCGTTTCGGCAACCAGCTGGTCGCCACCACCCTGCTGGACAAAAAACAGATTCTCACCGGCCTGGACTTTGTCGATGTGCTGATCCGCGTGGAGCCGGACGGCACTGCCGACGTTGCCTTCAACGGCCTGCTGGCTCATCACGACGTGCAGACGCCGTTCACGGGCATCGTAGGTGGACTGTACGGGTTCGCCGCCCGCACCGGCGGACAGAACTCCATCCACGCGATTGACGATATCCGGATGACCTCCTCCCGAGCCACGCAACCGCTCATCCTTTCGCGCTCGCCGATGCCCGGATCCGGAACCGTTTACCCGACCAAGCCGGTGGAGATCGTCGTGGCGGACACCCTCAGTGCACTGGACATCGACTCTGTCAATCTCGTCATCAACGGGACCAAAGTCGCCACCGATGTCAGCCACGAGGAAGGATTTACCACCATCGTCCACGCGCCGGCCGAAGGACTAGCCGAACTGCTCCTGCATGAGATCGCCCTCAGTTTCACTGACGACAACGGGACCAAGCTTGAAAACTCATGGAGTTTCACCACCGTGGATCGGATCGTCCTGCCCGAGGATCACTTCCAGTACGACTTTGACACGTCAAAACGGCCCAATGGCAGCCACCTATCCGGCCACGCCTTGCTCTCCGAGTTTGAGGGCATCGACGACTCTGGCTACCTCATGCTCACCGACGCACTCAATAGCCAAAACGGCTCGTGGACCATCGACAGCCCTCTTGACAAAACCGAGGTTTTCGGCTTTATCGCGAACTTTCAAGTCCGCGTGGGCGGCCCCGGCGTGGACCTCGGCGGCACCGATAGCCCGGCCGACGGCATGTCATTCAACTTTGCTGATGACATCCCCTCTAGTACATGGCTGGGTGGCGAAGAGGGCGTCGGCTCTGGCATCCGAGTCTGTATCGACACCTGGAACAACGGTGGCGGCGAGGCGCCTGCCATCGACCTCAAGTTTGGCGACGAGATTCTCGCCAGCAAAAAAGTCCCCAAGGCAGAGCTGCTCACAGGGCTCGACTTCGCGAACATGACCGTGCGGCTGGAAAACGACGGAACGGTTGACGTGATGTTCAAGGATGAGATCGTCTTTTGGAATGTGCCCACCGCCTCCACGTCATTCAAAAAATCAAGGTTCGGATTCGGTGCCCGCACCGGCGGAGCCAACGCCGTGCACGGCATCGACGACCTGCTCTTAGCCATGATCACCGAGGCACCGTCCGTCGACAAACCGCCCGCCGTCACCATATCGAGGGATGACTCCGGCAACCTCGTCATCGAGTGGACCGGCATCCTGCAGGCAACCGAAAACATCAACGGTCCGTGGGCTGACGTCAATGCCGCCAGCCCACTCCTTCTCAAGGCGGAAGACTTGCCCAAGCAACAATACACCCGATCCAGACAACCGTAAGTGCCGAGGTTGCAAAAGGGAACATGCCTTTTCATGTGTGCATTTTGGGGTCATGCCGCACTTAACTGGGCGGAGTATGTTGATGGTGGGCATGAGCCAGAGTAGAGTCGCGGCAGGATGTTGACACGTAACCTCGATAAGGCACGGGAGGCCTATCGCAATCGAGATGTTGAATCCCTCCGAATCTCCCACGACGTGGGCCACGAACCACACGGGAGCAACAGCGGCAAATACATCAAGAGCATCGTTTACGGGGGACTCGACGGGATCATCACCACTTTCGCCGTCGTGGCAGGCGTTGCCGGAGCCACGTTGCCGGTTGGGATTGTTCTCATTTTGGGCTTCGCCAACCTAATCGCCGACGGCTTGGCGATGGCATTCGGCGACTTCCTCAGCACACGGGCAGAGGAGGAGTTTTACGGAGCCGAACGCGACCGAGAGGAGTGGGAATTCGACAACCACCTCGAGGGCGAAAAACGCGAGTTGGTGGAGTTGTATCTAGAGAAGGGCCTCTCAGGGGAGGATGCAGAAACAATCGTGGATATCCTAGCCAAGGATCGGGACACGATGGTGGATGTGATGATGGTGGAGGAGCTTGGCCTGTTCAAATCTGACCAGTCGCCGCTCGGCAACGCCTTGGCCACTTTCCTCTCCTTCGTACTGTTTGGATTCGTGCCGCTGCTCAGTTACGTGGTGGGCTACGTCGGAAAGCTCGGACCGAAGTTCGGATTTTCATGGGCATGCGTGCTAACGGCACTCACGCTGTTTGCGCTGGGTAGCCTCAAGGCGCGCTTCACCGACCGCCCTTGGGCCGGCTCCGGCTTGGAGATGCTGCTCGTCGGCGGGATTGCCGCTTTGGCAGCGTTCGGGATTGGCCACCTACTTCAGGGCTTGTCCGGATAAGCACCCGGTAGTCTTGACCGTGAAAGTGCGTCCAACTACGCTTGCCAAGCGGCATATCGCCGCCCATGTGCTCCCGTAGCTCAGTTGGATAGAGCGGGTGTTTCCTAAACACTAGGTCAGAGGTTCGAATCCTCTCGGGAGTGCCATCTTTTAACCCCCGTATTTAAAGGCTTTGCGTAGTTTTCCACGCAAGGTCTTTTTTCTATCTTCTCACACTATTCAGATCTTGGTGCCAAATTGGTGCCAACTTTCTGCGCTCTGTTCCACGCGCGACCCTTAAAAGTAAGTTTTTAATAATATGAGATTTATAGCCTAGTATAAATTTAGTAATAAATGCACTTGACTTTAAACCAGAATTATCAAGAATAAGAAAGGAGGAAAGTGGCAGCAAAGTCCTCCAACTTAGTTCGCGCAACTTGGCCAAGGGTCAGGTCTGAGCAGAAGCATGGCAAGTCGGGCTATATCGTTGATGCTCGTGGAAACGGTTGGAGGGGTAAGCAAAGGGAATGGTTCCCGACAAAAGCGCTAGCGAAGAACAAGGCTGAGCAGATAGCCCATGACTGCTGGAGTCTCGGTTTTCAGTCAGCCGCGTTTAAAGAAAAGGATTACGCTACGTTCAAAGCTTGGAGCAGCCTGATTGAGCAAACATGTAAAGAATTCAAATTACCAGAGTTGTCCTTGGAGTCATTGATTGAACTGGCCCGGGAGGGACGAAAGGTTCAAACCAAAGCTGCTCTGGAGAGTCATGTGCCTTCGGTGCATTTAGCGGCCGATCAGTATTACAAGGAGAAGATTGCACCATATGGTGGCAAGGGCGGGAAAACATTATCCAAGGACGGAAAGCGAGATGCCAAAAAGGCGAAAAACCACCTCACGGAAGCTTGGCCTTGGAAAGCAGTAAACGCGGTGACACATCAGATGGTCGAGACTTACCTCAAAACGGCAAGGCGACTGGATGGCAAACCATTAAGCCAACAATCGCGAAGAACTCGACTGACGCAACTCAAAATGTTTTTTAAATGGTGCATGAGTCCCAAACGCAAATGGATCACCGAAAATCCTTGTGATGGTCTCTCGTTCACGGTTGATCGGGGTGAAGTTCAAACATTGGCAAATGAAGATGTTGCTCGGTTACTCGACACTGCTTGGAATGACACCGATACCTGTCGCCGTAGATTATGTGG
>DASCOW010000113.1:0-13876 GCA_036012205.1 Verrucomicrobiota bacterium | reverse complement strand
GACAGGCGCCCGTGGGAACTGCCACAGTTCGATCGCGAGTTGCAGACGCTGCGCCTGCGGCCGGTCGACTTCCCCGGCTACAACTCGATCGACAGCATCGACTCGCGTAATGTACTGCGACTGGGCGTGCGGAATCGTCTGCAAACCAAGCGCAACGGCCAGGTCGATGACCTGCTCAACTGGGAACTGTTCACCGACTGGCGTCTGGATACCAACGGAGGTGAGGCCCGCTTCAACGACATTTACTCCGACTTGGAGGTGAAACCGCGCTCTTGGTTGCTGCTCGGTTCGGAGGTGCGATTCGATCCGAACGACCGTCTGCTCAACGAGGCGAATCACACGGTATCGCTGCTGCCCAACGATCGCTGGAGTTGGACTGTCGGCCACCGGTACCTCCGAGATTTGTCGCCGGACGAACTGCGCGAGCGGTACCCTTACGATCCGTTTTTTAGTCAACAAATCGACACCGATTGGCGCTGGGGCAACGACCTATTGTTCAGCCGCGTCTACTATCGCCTGAACGAGGAGTGGGGTTTCCGGATGATTCACCAGTTCGAGGCCAGCGACGGCACGATGGAGGAACAGAGTTACGGCGTGTTCCGCGACTTCTCCAGCGCGACAGCGGGCTTGCGCTTTCGTCTGCGTGATCATCGCTCTGGCAAAAACGACTTCAGCGTGAATTTGGTTTTCTCGCTCAAGGCAATGCCCAGCAAGGGCCTTGGCGACGACAGTAACCGCCTCGAAACCCGCCTCTTCCGCTGATTATATTTCGGTGCTTGGCCAGCACGCCGCGCGGCCGCGTGATCAGTTTGTGTACTGTTGGGAGAGAGCTTGGCCAAGCGCATCCCGTTTGATCCAATGATTCGCTGAAGGAAAATGCCCAAGCTCGACGCTGCTTGGCTAGGCGGCTACTTTCGGCGACGTGAAAATCAAGCTGCATTTCCTCATTGTCTTTTCGTTGTTGCTCAACGCTGTTGCGGCCAATGCTGAGCGGTTGATCTTGGTCAGCGCGTCGTATGGCAAGAATATCATTGCGATCACGGATCGTGACGGAGAGGTCATCTGGTCGCACAAGACTCCCGGCCCGGCCAAGGGCCACGCCGGTCACCACGACGTGCACCTTCTGCCTAACGGCAACATCCTCTATCACGATAGCTGGACCAAGCTCACTGAGATGACACTCGGCAAGAAAGTCGTGTGGACTTACGACTCCGCCACGATGAACGACAACAAGGGCAAGCGGGTGGACGTGCACGCTTTTGCGCGCCTGAAAAACGGCAACACTTCCATCGTCGAGAGCGGGGTGGGGCGCATCATCGAGGTCGATAAAAGAGGCAACATCGTTCACGAGATTTCGATGAAAAAGGATGGTCGCCAACACACGCGCTGGGTGCGCTTCACGCCGGAGGGCAACTACCTCGTCACTTCCGAGAATCCGGGTGTCGTCACGGAATACAACCGCAAGGGCGGGATCGTTTGGGAGTACCTCATCAACACCCGCTGTTATGGCGCGATCCGGTTGAAGAACGGCAACACACTGATCGCCTCCGGCAGTGGCCATAGCGTGGTCGAGGTTTCGCCCGATAAAAAAGTCGTTTGGGAAATCAAAGACAAAGTTCCAGGAACCGACATCGGTTTGGGCTGGATGACGGCGTTGCAGGAACTCCGAAACGGCAATTTTATCATCGGCAACTGTCACGCCGGCGAGGCCAATCCGCAAATCTTCGAGATTACGCGCGACAAAAAAGTTGTCTGGGAGTTCGACGAATGGGACCTCGTCGGCAACGGTTTGGCCGTATGGCAAATCCTCAACGATAAACAATCCCGACGCCTCCGCAAAAAACTAGCCGCGCTGAAGGACTGACAACAAGGCAGGGGCGGCTGTCTCAGGCAATGGATACGTTTTTTTCTTCGCGTGAGTAGTCTGTCACTGCTCGCCCAGTCGGGCGGCGGCCTTTTTGACGTTCCAGCCGGTTTGCTCGAGGGCGTGTTTGGCTTCGGCTTCGCTGGTGGCGGTGAGTTGACGGATGATGCGCACCGCCCGGTCGCGCAGCTTGGTGTTGCTCGGGGCGAGGTCGACCATCAGGTTGCCGATCACTTTGCCGCTCTTGGCCATCGCCAGCGTGGTGATCATGTTAAGGATCAACTTGGTGGCGGTGCCGCTTTTGAGCCGGGTGGAGCCGGTGAGCAACTCGGGGCCAAGGTCGGGTCGAATGACGATGCTCGGCCGGTTGTCGAGAGGGATTTTCAGCGTCGGATTGAAACAAATCAGCGCCGTGCGAGCACCCCGCCGGTTGGCCTCCCAGATTCCGCCCCAGATAAACGGCGTCCGACCGCTGGCGGCGATGCCGATGAACACATCCTTTTTACCGACGCCGCGAAACCGCACCGCCTCGGCCCCGGCGTCGGGGTTGTCCTCGGCACCCTCGATGGAGCGGTACAGAGCCGGTTGGCCTCCGGCGATGATGCCCTGCACCTGCCCGGGATCGGCGCGAAAGGTGGGAGGGCATTCGCTGGCGTCGAGCACGCCGAGGCGGCCGCTTGTGCCTGCGCCGCTGTAAAAGAGCCGCCCTCCGTTCTGGAATGCGTCACGCACCCAGCCGATCACTCGCACTATTTTTATTTTCTCACGGGCGATGGCGGCGGGAAGTTGGCTGTCTTCATCGAGGAACAGATCGACGGCTTGGCCAAGCGACATGCTGTCGAGTTTCATCGAGCGGGGGTGGCGCTGTTCGGTGGGAGCTTGGCCAAGCTGCGCGAGGCCGGGAACGGGGATGGCAGGGCGGTCGGTGGTCGTGGTGGCGCCTGGCTTGGAGGGAGGGCAGGAGGTCAAGCGGCGGGCGATGTTGAGCGCACCAGTGCAGCTTTCTTTTTTCAGCGTGGCGACCTGTGATCCGGGTCGTTGGGAGCGGATGGCCTTGGCGACTTTTGCGGCGAACCTGGGTTGCTTGAGCAGTACGCTGCCGGACAACAAAAAACGAACAGGAGCCGTTTTGCCGACAAGTTTTTTGGCGCAGTTGCAGGCGTCCTTGGCCAGAGTGGCGGCAGCGGCGTCAAGGATGTCGCCGGCGATTTTGTCGCGCTTGGCCCACGCGGCGAACACCTCTGTGGCCACGCCGGCTATCTCGAATTTTTCGGCTTGGGCGACCCAGTCGATGAGTTGGTCGGGGGAGTTGAGTTGCAGTCGACGCAGCAGTCGTTGACCGAGCGCGGTCCAAGCGCCATCATGATCGAGGTGAAACACGCAGGCCTTGAGGGCGCGCAGGCCGATCTCGTAGCCGCTGCCCTTGTCGCCGAGGATGTGCCCCCAGCCGCCGAGTTTGGCGGTGGCGCCGTCGGGTGTTTGGCCGAAGCAGCAGGAACCGGTGCCACTGAGCAGGAGCACGCGGGTGGCCGACGTGCGTCGGGTGTCGGCGGCGAGGGCGGTCTCGAGATCGTTGGTGGCGTGGACGGCGGCGCCTGGCCAGACGCGGGTGGCGGCACGGCGAAGGCGTTGTTTGTCGGCATCCGTGCAGGCGCCGGCCATGCCGACGGCGACGGCGCTTGGTTTGGGGAATTGTTTGGCGATTTGCCGGAGGCGCCTGGCCAACTGCGCCTCGTCGAGCAGACGGAGGTTGGCCGGGCCAAACTCGGCGCGGGCGGTTTGGCCGCCGGTTTCGTACAGCGCGACGGTGTGCGTGGCGCCGCACTCGATGCCAAGCAGACTGTGCATGGTCACCCCTTGATCAGCCCCGCCGGGGCGACTTCGATTTTGGCGGCGATTTCTTTTGGGATGCTGCAGGCTTTCATTTTGCTGGATTCGATCCAGGAAACGCAGACAACGGTCATCTCGCCGGTGGCTGCGAGTTCTCCGGTGTCACCGGTGAGTTTGCGAATGTGGATGCGGTAGGTGATTGACTTTGAGCGCAGCTTGGCGACAAGGAGGTGTATCTCGATCTCATCCTCGAAGGACAGAGGTTTTTTATAGTCGAAGCCGATGCGGACACGCGGCCAACCGACGGGCGGATCGGTTTGGGAAGTGACGATTGAGTAGCCGATCGATTTAAAAAATTGACGCTCAACAGTCTCCACAAATTTGCAGTAGTTGGAGAAATGCACGATGCCGCCCATGTCGGTTTCGGAAAACTCGATCGTGCGGACGACCTTGTACTCGTAAGCCACGGCCGGAATGTAGAGCGGCCCGGTGCCGAAGACGACAGATTTCTATTTGCCGAGGAGGCCGTGCAGGTAGGAGAGCACGAGGTCCGGCAGGTCGTCGCTGTAGCCGCCTTCCATCGCACTGGCCACCGGCACACCGAGGCTGGCGAGCGTTTTGCCGAACCATCGAAAGTCCTCAGCGCTGAGTTTTTGGTTGCAGAGCGGATCGCCGGCGTAGGCGTCGAATCCGGCGGAGACGATCACGAGGTCAGGGTCGTACGCCTTGAGATCGGCGAGCGCGCGCTCACCGATCTTTCGGTAATCCTCGCGCGGCAGGTTGGGTTGGGCGGTGTAGTTGTGGCAGTTGTCGAACGACTTGGTGCCGCTGCCGGGGTAGGCGGGATGCTGGTGGATGGAGAAAAACTCGATGCCGTTTTTTCGAGTGAGAATCTCCTCGGTGCCATTACCGTGATGCACGTCGAAATCGAACACGGCAACTTTCCTCGAGTCGCCAGCCTTGGCCTCGAGCGTGGCGATGGCTACTGATCCAAGGTAGCAAAAACCCATCGCATGTTCCCTCGTGGCATGGTGGCCGGGAGGACGCAGCAGGCTGAAGTTCGGCTTGCCTGCCTTGGCCAGTTCTAGCGCCTTGAGCGCACCGCCGACGCTGCGCAGCGCGTGGTCGCGAATGCCTGCGTGGTTGGGGGTGTCGCTGTCAAAATCGTGCGGCATAGCCAAACGCTGGAAGTGGTTGGTCGTGTGGGCTCGCAGTACCTTGACCTTGAGTGCTGGCTCAGGCTTGATCCACTCAAGATTGAGGCCCGTTTGCGCTTTGAGTTGTTTGACGGTGCCGCTGACACGGGACGGCCGCTCGGGATGCCCGGGCGAGTGGTAGGAGGTGCAGCGTTCGTCGGTGATGATGGTCATTTCGCCGGGGGGGAATTTATCGGTTGGCCAAGCGATTGAAAAGCGTCCTCAGTGAATTTGCGTTTGCGCTGCTTGGCCAAGCGAGGCAGTCTTCGGCCTTCCAATGATGACGCTGTTGCTTATCCTTGGCCCGTTTGTTTTGGTGTGGGCCGTTGCGGCGCTTTTTTACGCGCTGGGGCGGCGGCGTGCTCGGCAGGTGCAGCTTGACGAGATCACCTTCGCGCGCAGCGTGCGGCGGCGGCTCGGGCCGTCGGTGTTCAGTCGGCCGCGCACTTGGTTGGCTGTTCGGTCTCGCAATCCGGAGGATGTCGCTCGTTCGATGGGCCTGGGAGATTTGCATCTTTGCGCCTGTGCCGAGGCGTTGGCTGAGCCGGATGCCGGGCGCCTGTTCGTCTCGCCGCCGATCAACGGCTGGGTGGTGGTCATGGGCTATCCGTTGCCCGATGCCGGGGAGGACATCGACGCCTGCTACCGGTTCCTCGCCGACATGAGCGAGAGGCTGGGGCATGTGCAGTATTTCCATGGCAACCCGGAGCTGGGTCACCATGCATGGGCCAAGCTCATCGAGAGACAGGTCGTCCGCGCCTACGCGTGGACCGGCGAGACGACATGGAACCAAGGCAAGCCAACGCTGGCCGAGGAGAAGACCGGCATGAGCTGTTTTGATTATCTTGCGGCTGGCGATGACGACTCGTATCAGCAGTGGGAGACCGTGGGCGCGAACGTGGATCGGCTGCCGGTGCTGGCCTCGATCTGGAGTGTGGATCCGGCGGTGCTCGAGGACCCGGCGATGCGAATGAAGCCGGGCTGGGTCGGCCGCTTGGCCAAGTGCCACCCATGACCCCCGACGAATGCCCAAACTGCGGCGCCGATCTCCCGGTCAAGGCACGCGCCTGCCCCGAGTGCGGTGCCTGCCCGGACACCGGCTGGGCTGACGGGGCGCAATACGAGTCAACCCACCTGCCGGAGGATGAGTTCGACTACGGCGACTTTGTGTCACGGGAGTTCGGGCAGGGCGGTCGGCCCCGAGGCAGTCAATTGCACTGGGTGTGGGTGGTGGTGGCGGCTTTTCTGATTTTGTTTTTCCTGATCTACGCCTGGTGAACGGCTGTGCAGAAAGGGTGTATGCTGGGCAATTACGGACTTTACAATCCGTCGCGAGATGGCGCATCCTTCCTGCCGTTGTTGATGAGGTGGTTTTGTTTCATTTGTGCGAGTATTTTCCTGCTGACGGGGTGCACCACCAGCACCATCACCAATCTCACCCCGCGCGTACTCCCGCACAACCAAGCAGGCCTGTACACGGTCGAGGCGATGTTCCAGAGCAACCAACGATCACTCGATAAAACCACGATGAAGCCGATGGTAATCTACAACAATCAGGCTTTCCCGATGCGTAAAACCGAGTTGGCAAAAGGCCGATGGGAGACACTGGTGCCAATCCCCGGCGGCACCAAGGTCATCAACTACCATTTCAAGTTCGACTACCAATACAATGCGGTCCTCATGCGTGGCACCGACAGCAAACTTTCGCCGCCGTATCAGCTCCAGATTGTTGATGAATCCGCCATCGGCAATCTGTTGATGTCGCGGGATTAACAGATTTACACCATGCAACGCGTCAAACTTTTCAAGGGCTTGGAGACTGAGATCGAGTCACTCGAACAGCAGATCAACGACTGGGCCGAGAGCAAGGGAGCGAAGATACTCCAAGTGACCGGCAACATTGCCACCCAGAGTTACAACCCCGGGGCCACGCCCGGTTCCACGCTGCAGACCACGACTAGCACTCCCTCCGACGTCCTGATCACGGTTCTTTACGAAAAAGGCTGACGCCGCTGCTTGGCCAAGCGCTGGGGACAGCACGATCTGCCTCTTTCTCCAAAGTCAGTCGTTTTTCGAACGTAGCAACTCGATCTGGTCGAACAGCACCGGGCCTCCCATCGCAGTCGGGGCGATACCGGTGAGGGTGAACGTGCCGAAGTCCTTCCACAAATCCCGCGTGACCACGGTCCACTTCCGGGGTGAATCGTCAGCCACGCGCGTGGCTTGCCAAGGTGTGGTGTTTTTGCCGCTGAAATAGCGCCGCCTCGGGCTGCTTGGGGGTGGCCATCCGCCGCTGGCTGCCAGTTCCACCATCACGCCCTGCGCCTCGGGCGCCTTCCATGCCATGCGCAGGTAGCGGTACTCACCCGCGCCGGGATTTTCCCGGATGCGAAATGCCCAGCCGGGTATGCTCGATGCCTCACGTTGTGTAGGGGTGATCCGCAGCGCGGCGTTGCCGCTGAAGTGTTCATCCGTCACGACGGTTGCCGTGCCGGCTCCTTTGGTGAGCAGGTCGACAAACGCCGGGTTGTCGTCGAACAACAACTGGCGCGTCGGTGGCTGGCGCAACCAGGCGATTGTGTCGGCCGCATCCACCGGTCGCAACGATTTTGCGAGCGACTCCGGCATGAGCGACACCGGCAGTGACTTGATTGATTGCACATTCCTTCGCAACACATCGAGCCGTACCCCGCCCGGCAGCATTAGTGTCAGGCTGTTGGCCGACTCACCGGCGAGCACGCCGTTCAGCACCCGTCCGTCTTTCGTTTCCACAGTGTACGTCTCGTGGCCGGCGACGATTACCGCGCTTGGCGCGAGGATGTCGTGCACGATCGTCTCCTCGGCTCGGCGAAACTCCGCCGTCAAGTCCGGCCCGACCGCGAATCCAATCCCGTGTGCACGGTGGCAGATTGAGCAGTGCTGGGTGAACACCTCCCGTCCGTGGGCTGTGTCGCGTTTGTTGTCGAGCGCGGCGGTGAAACGCTGCAGCAGCTTGTCATCCACCGGTTCGAGCGTGGCAAACAGCGCCTTCACCCGCTTGGCCAAGTCGGCGTCCGGCTGCTTGAGTAGCGTGTTGCGCTGGACGGCGTTGAGTGCGGCGGCAGAGAATTTTTGCTGCTCCAAAGCCACGACCACGGCGGGCAAATGGTCGCGACGGGCGAAGGCTGCACCGAGGATGGCGCGGCGGACTGATGGTGTGGCGGCTGGATAGGCGTCGAACAACTGCGCCGCAATGCGCGGATCTGTCTCCGAGCCAAGCTCGCGTACGGCGGCGAGGCGGCGGGCAGCGCCAAGTTGCACGTTGGCGACTTCGCCCAACGCCTTGGCCAGGCGCGCGTGGCGATCGACGGGCGACTCGAGTTTCAGGATTTGTTTCAGGCCAACCGCTGCGATTCGGACCTCACCGTCATCAGTCGTGCTCAGTTGGTCAAGCGCCGCGCGCGCGGCATCCGAGAGGGCCACTGTGGTGGCAGACTTGAACGGCTTGCGAAGGCCGGCTAGGCAAGCCTGTTGCAGGCCGCGATCCGACAACCCGGCGATGTGGATGATGGTGGCAGACAGTTCGCCGGTGTTTCGCCGGGTGGCGATCGAGTCGCACAGTCGGGCGATCAGTCCGCGTGCATCGTGAGAGTTGGCAGGTTTGTCGATGAGCGCCGCAAGCATGCCGGAGGCACGGCCGGCCAGGGCTGTGAGAATGGCGTTGTCGAGCCACTCGTCGGCCCCGTGTTGTTTGGCCAAGCGGGCCAGGGCTTTCAACGTACGGGGGTCGCTGCTTTCTCCCAGCGAGAGGGCGAGTTGCAGCCGGACGATTGACGAGTCGTCGTCCGCAAGGCGCAACGCGGCGGCGAACAGTTTTTCGCTTTTGCCAAACTGTCGCTCGGCCAGGCGCAACGCATGGCGCCGCACACCTGGTTCGCTGTGGCCAAGTGCAGAGGCGAGCTTTTTGTCATCGAGTTGCCCGAGGGCGTCGAGCGTGTACAGCGCGTTGACGGCGGCGCTGGTGTCATTCGGTGGGAGGGGGATATCGGTTTGTCGAGCGTCACGTTCAAGCAGCAATCGGCGAGCGGTCTGTCGTCGCCAAAAACGCTGACTGACGACTTCGCGGCCCAGTGCGGCATTGCTGAGCCTGGTCATGTCGGCTGATTGCGGAGCAGGCATGTCGTCGTGTGTGAGGCGCCAGATGCGGCCGTGGTCGTTGCCGTCGGCCAGCCCGTATTGCTGTTGCAAATAGCGTGGGATGGCCGAGTAGTCCTCGATGATCTCGCGATAATAATCGGCTATCCATACACCGCCATTCGGGCCGATGGCGAGGTGGATCGGGTGGAACCAAATGTCAGCCGAGACGAGGAATTCCGATTTCGTCTCCTGCGGCGTGCGCCGGATTTTGAGGAGCGTGCCGTCGCGGCTCAGGAGGGCGCGGTGGACGAGGTTTTGCGCCGGGGCGCAGGCGAGGATCTGACCGCGCAGCCCCGGCAAGGCGTTGTCGTTGTACACCAAGGGTGAGCAGGCGGAGGTGAAGTAGCCGTTGGGGATCGACTCGGCCGCGCCGTAGTGGTCGCTGTAATATTTGCCGAAGCCGGGATCGGCTGCGCGCTTGGTGCGCCATGGGTGCGGTTGGCTGGTGGGGAAGGAGGTGTTGTAGTTGGCGGCGTTATGCGTCGCGGCGCGAATGGCCACGTCCGGGTTGCGCGACAGGTAGCGCCACGGCAGTGGCGCGACCTGGATGCCGGGCGAGCCGGTGGAGATGACGAGTCGGTCGCCGTCGGCGTTGAAGGTGAAGCCGTATGTGCCGGTGTGGCCGCTGACCGGTTCGATCGCTGAGCCGTCCGGCTTGATGCGGAAGCCGGTCACCGGGATGTCAACCGGCGTGGCAAGGTGCGGCCCGGTGATGCGACCGCCCTGGCCGCCGTCGATGTAAATCCAGTTGTCCGGCCCCCAAATCGGCGAGTTGATGCGGCGCTCGATGACGCCAAACCGAAAGCCGGTGAACAGTGTCTCTCGCACCTCCGCCCGTCCGTCGCCGTCGCGGTCGGCGAGGAAGACGATATCCGGCGCGCAGATGGCGATGATGCCGCCGCGAGCCGGGCAAACACCGAGGCAGACCGGCAGCCGGTCGGCCCATACCTCGGCACGGTCCATCACGCCGTCGCCGTCGGAGTCGAGCAGGCGCTTGACGGTGCCGTACTGTTTCTTCTCGGCGCGGCGCATGGCGTCTTCGTTGGCGGCGATGCGGCGGACGACGCGGTCGAGCTTGCCGGTTTTGTTCAGATCCTCGATGTCGAACTGGCCCTCGATGTTGTAGCCGTGCAGCTCGCTGACGAAGAGGTCGCCGTGGGCGTCCCAGCAGACGCCGGAGGGCTGGCGTACGAGCGGTTCAGCGGCGACGAGCTTCAGTCGGAAGCCGGTCGGGAGTTTGACGAGCTTGGCACTATCGGCGGGGGAGAGCGGCTTGGGTGCATCGGCCGGCTTGGTGATTTGGCCAGGCACTTGGCCGGCGAGTGCGGCCAACGCGGTAGTTAGTAGAAAATGTTTCATCACGTTATCCAGTGGTTTGTCGGGTACGGTAGCAGGCATCATCCTGCGAAGCCAGCCATCGCTTGGCCAAGCGCGGCAGGATTAAGCGGTTGTACATGGGTGCATTGGCACGGTAAAACCGTCCTGCGATCCGCAGGGCGCGACGAGCGAACGATGAGTAAATCAATCTTATGGACGATCGGGGCGGTGTTGTTGATTGTGCTGCTGCTTGGCCTGCTGCCGTTGCTGCTCAACTTGGTGCAGGGGCTTGTGTGGTTATTCGTGATCGTGCCGGTTGTAGGGACGGCGCTTGGGCTGTTCATTGCGGCGATCATTCACCGCTATGTTCTGACCCCGGGCAGCCAACTCAAGGGCAGTAGCACGGTGACTCTGTACACCGTTGTCGCCTGTTGGCTGATTGTTTTTTTGGCTTCCTGGTAGGCGCGTCTTGAGATGAAGGTTCACGTCTTGCAGCATGTCCCCTTTGAGGGAATCGGGAGCATGGAGCGCTGGCTGGCCAAGCGGGGTGCGAGTGTTCAACGCACGCGGTTTTTCGAGTCGGCCGAGTTGCCGGATCCGAGCCAGTGCGACCTTGTGATCGCGATGGGCGGGCCGATGAGTGTCAACGACGAGCGGGCGCACCCGTGGCTCGTGCCGGAGAAGGTGTTCATTCGGCAGGCGATCCGGCTTGGTCTGCCGGTCGTCGGGATTTGCCTCGGGGCGCAGTTGATCGCCAGCGCGCTTGGCGCGAGGGTGTACCCAGGTCGGCACCGGGAGATCGGCTGGTTTCCGCTCGAGACGGCGGACACGGACGACGATGTTTTTTGGCTGCCGTCGGGTGTGCCGGTGTTCCACTGGCACGGCGAGACATTCGACCTGCCAAGCGGCGCAGTGCACTTGGCCAAGAGCGAAGCCTGCGAGAACCAGGCGTTTCAGATCGGCCGAAACGTTGTTGGGCTGCAGTTCCATCTCGAGACGACGCCGGAATCCGCCGCGTTGATCCTAGAGCATTGCGGCGACGAACTGGTGCCGGGGGATTACGTGCAAACCGAGGCGAAAATACGGGAGGCCTCCGAAGCCGCCTGCGCCGAAATTAACCGGGTGATGGACGAGTTGCTGTCGTACGTTGTCCGTTGACCGCCCATGCTGAGGGATTGGAGTTGGCCGGTTCCGTGCGGACTGCTACCGTTCTCCCGTTCATTAAGCCAATGAGACAAGTAATCATATCAACAATCGCCGCCTCGCTGTTGGCGGGATGTGGGACGACACCGTCGCAAAAGCCGGCCGAGGCCAAACCAGCCCACACTGGCGCCAGGGTGGAACTGCCCGGCGTGCCCATTCACCGGGCCGCGTGGAAGGGAGACGTGGAGATCGTTCGACAGCATCTCGCCGCCGGTACCGGCGTGGATGCACAAAACAAATGGGGCTCAACCGCTCTGCACTACACGGCCCGAGGCGGACAGGCAACCGTCGCTGGCCTGTTGATTTCCAGCAACGCAGACGTCAACGCGACCGATGCGGACGGTTTGACTCCGCTGCATTTCGCGGCAAGCGCCGGCCATGGGGAGGTGGCAGGGCTACTCATCGCCAAGGGCGCGGACGTCAAGGCCAAGGGGGGGGGGCGCAAGGCGTCGCCGATCTTTTCAGCAGTGAAAAAAAGTCAAGGGAAGATCGTTGAGTTGCTGTTGGCCAACGGCGCGGACGTCAACGCGAAGGATGCTTACGCAGAAACCCCTCTGGATTCCGCCGTCAAGGAGGGTCTCCCCGGTATGGTTGAACTGCTCGTCGTCAAGGGGGCCAACGTGAACGGGGACGGCGGAACGACTCCCCTGCACAAGGCGGCTTCGGCTGGCCAAAAAGAGATCGTTGAGTTGCTGTTGGCCAACGGCGCTAACGTCAACGTGACTATCGCGTTCGGAGACACGCCGCTGGACTGGGCCGTGAGGAACAAAAAAGAGGAGGTCGCCGCCATCCTCCGCAAACAAGGAGGCAAAATCGGGGCGGAACTGGAAAGCGGAGACAAGTGAAAACGAACCCGGCCCGTGCGTTTACGCTGATTGAGTTGCTGGTGGTGATCGCCATCATCGCGATCCTGGCCGGCCTGTTGTTACCCGCACTAGCGTCCGCAAAGAAATCGGCCCAACGTGTGACCTGTTCCAGTCAACTTCTCCAGCAATCTTTGGCCACACTTCTCTACGTCGATGACAATGACGACGGGTTGCCATCGCATAAAGGTGGCCCCGTGATGTCCTACTATTCTTGGGGGGGCAAACGAGGAACGGAATACTTGGCAGAGGAACGATTGATTAATCCGTATGTCAGCATTGACCGAAAAGTCAAACGTGACGACAACGAAGGTGTCTTCCGAGTTTTCAAATGCCCGAGGGACGATGGAGCGACGCGGGGTCGGTGGAATGCCGATCGCAAACCCAGCCTATTCGACACGTTCGGCAACAGCTATTTTTACAATAGCGGCGGCAACTCCAATGGCCCCAATGGGCTCCACGGCAAGAACTTGAGCCAGATCCGCGCACCATCTCAGGTCATCTTAGCCAACGACTATTCGGTCGGTGCCTATGGATGGCAAAAGGAGGTTCCGGGACCAAACAGCAAACCTTTTCAATACAGCTTTTGGCATCACGATTCCGAACCCGGGTGGGGTAACGTGGCCTTTCTCGATAACCACGTTGATTATTTTAGAGTCACCTACGACAAGCCGGATTTTCAAAATGGATCGAACTGGACCTTCTTGTTCGATGGCCCGAAGAGGTAGAAGATAGGCACTCACCTGAAGGCATAGAGGTAAAAGAGATTGCCGACCTCTTCCGCAAATACAGCGTGCAAGGCAATTGAAGCATTGAAAGCTGAAGGAAAATGAAGGCCGAATCAAAACGGGCATTCACGCTCATTGAGCTGTTGGTGGTGATCGCCATCATCGCGATCCTGGCCGGGTTGTTGTTGCCGGCCTTGGCCAAGGCCAAACAAAAGGCGCACGGTATTGCCTGTATGAACAACCTGAGCCAATTAAGCTTGGCTTGGGGGATGTACACTCTGGACAATGATGACATCGTGCCACCGAACGAGCCAGGGCGTGACTGGAGCCTGGCAAAGCCTCGATGGGTGACCGGTTGGCTGGACTATGCACAACCAGTTCCCGACAACACCAACATCCTGCACTTGAACAAAGTCGATCGATTTGGGAGAGGCAGCCTGCTTTGGCCCTACTTCGAAAGTTATGCAGTCTGGAAATGCCCGGCCGACAACAGTATGTCCGTTCACGATGACCGATCCCATCCCCGCGTGCGTAGCATGTCGATGAATTGCTGGATCAACGCTGGCCGTGGGGGACAATATAAAATCATCAAACGAACCTCGGACATGACCACACTGTCACCCTCTCAAACGTGGGTGCTCATCGACGAACGGGAGGATGGAATCGATGAGGGTTACTTCGCCGTTGACATGGGCGGTT
>DASCOW010000112.1:0-1259 GCA_036012205.1 Verrucomicrobiota bacterium | reverse complement strand
TGACCGCCGGCGGTCCGGCGGGATTCACCCATCTCGGGAATGGTTGCCCGACCACACTCGACCGTGCTGACAACATTCTGTGGCGCGCGCTTGACACTCCCGACCTAACCTATGGCCTCATCCCGGATCGCTGGCACGTTGCGCCCGCTCTGTTCCGGCTGATTCATCGCCTCGTCGAGCCTGATTCAATTTACTACACCACCGACGCCATGGCCGCAGCCGGCGCCCCCCCCGGCACTTACCCTCTTGGCCACTTGAAACTCGAGGTTGGCCCGGAGCAGGTCGTCCGTCTGCCCGGCACTCGAAACCTCGCCGGCTCCGCACTAACTCCGATCGAGGGAGTTCATCGCGCCGCCGAGATGCTCGACACTGACTGGCAGTCAGTGTGGCGCAGATTCAGCGAAATCCCGGCACGTTTCATGGGGATTGATGAAGGTTTCACCATCGGTTCAACAGCCGACTTCGTGACGATCGAAACCGACTCCACCAACCGGATCACGTCACACGACCTGCTCTTAGCACTCTAAAACTGCTCCAGCTCAAGAGCGTTGATTCCCTCCAACACTGTCTCGAAGGGCAGTTCGTTGAGAGGAAAGGGCAGGTTCAGTACACGGACTTTTTCGCCGAGCGGCCGCCAAACCGTCTCGTTACTCTGTCCCCACAGAACGAGCGAGGGCAAGCCAAGCGCCGAAGCGAGATGCGTAACACCGGTGTCGTGGCCGACGTAGCCATTGCACCTGGCCAAACGAGGCGCCAACTCATGCAACGGAATGTGCTGGGCAATTTCAATTCTCTCAGCTGGCAAACCGTTGGCCAGACGTTGCAACCGCTTTCCCTCTGCCTCGCCGCCGACAAGTAACAGGTTCAGCGGTGAATTTGCGAGCAGGTGAGTGATCAGTTCGCGCCAGTTATTTTCCGGCCAGTTTTTGCTTTCGCTGCCACTGCCGGGGTGGAGTGCGAGACGGCTTTCCCTCTTGCCCATGCCAGACAACTGAAGTCGGGCCACGGGATCGCTGTCGAAGATTGTTAACCGTTCAAGCGGCTTGAGAAACACGTCGCTGGCGTGAATTGCCTTTGTTTCATCGGGTCGGTGTTGCGCGGCTATGAACTGACGGGGACCGCACGACATGACGCTGGTTTCAAAATACCTGTCAGGATCGAAAAGATAAGAAATAACGATAGCGAATTGATTGAAAAAATTGCGCCACTCAAGATCAAACGAACCGCTCTTGGTGAAAAACATTGCCAAGCCAGGCGAC
>DASCOW010000111.1:0-4081 GCA_036012205.1 Verrucomicrobiota bacterium | reverse complement strand
TTATTGGGTTGAGTTGAGGCAAACAATCCCCGCTGGGCACAAGGTTGCCTTGTTTTCGATCAGTGCTGGGCAGGAGTTGCTGAAGTACGGCCAAGTCATCGGCTTTGCGAAGACCGACATCGAATCGGGCGACTGGGTGCACACTCACAACGTATTATTGAAATCGGTCGGACGGGATTACGGTTTTTGCGAGGAAACGACGGAGTTGCCACCGTGGGAGGGGGATACGGACACCTTCCACGGCTATGCCCGCCACGGCGGCAAAGCGGGTACACGTAATTATATCGCTGTTCTTTCGAGCGTAAATTGCTCCGCGTCGGTCGCTCGTTATGTGGCAGACCATTTTCGGAGCAGCGATTTTCAACGCAATTATGCGAATGTGGACGGTGTGGTGGCTTTTACCCACAAGGGTGGGTGCAGCTACGATCCGGATCAAGGCCAGTTCCTGCAGCGTGTTATTGCAGGGATGGCTCGTCATCCGAATATCGGCGGTTATGTGTTGATCGGCTTGGGCTGCGAGGTGAATCAAGTCTCCAGCTTGGTTGAGAGGCATCATCTCGACCAGTTGCAGGAGGGAGAGCAGGCCCCCGCATTTCTGACAATTCAGCAAACCGGTGGCGTTCGGAAAACCGTCGAGTCGGCGGTAATGGCGATTGAGAAGATGCTGTCCCAAATCAACTTAGCCAAGCGCACGACACAACCGGTGGCCAAGCTGGCCTTGGCGATGAACTGCGGCGGCTCTGACGCCAACAGTGGCATCTCCGCCAACCCGGCGCTTGGCGTTGCTTCCGATGAACTCGTCCGTCAGGGCGCGGCCTCCGTTTTTGGCGAGACCACCGAGATTTACGGCGCGGAACATTTGCTCACCCGACGAGCTGTGACGCGTGAGGTTGGCGAGAAACTCGTCTCGCAGATCCGCTGGTGGGAGGCACACACGGCGATGTTTGGCTCGACAATCGACAACAATCCCTCGCCGGGTAACAAGGAAGGTGGCTTGACCACAATTTTTGAAAAGAGCCTCGGCGCGGTGGCTAAGGCGGGCCAAGCGCCGTTGGCTGCTGTGTACGACTACGCCGAGCCAATCGAGGCCAACGGCTTGTGTTTCATGGACACGCCCGGCAACGATCCGGTGAGCATGACCGGCCTCGTTAGCGGCGGTTGCAACATCGGCGTGTTTACCACCGGCCGCGGCAGCGTGTACGGCTGCAAACCGGCACCCTGCATCAAGGTCGCCACCAACACCCCAATGTACAACTGGATGGATGAGGACATGGACATCAACGCCGGCACAATCCTCGACGGCACCGAAACGGTCGGGGAAGTCGGTAGGCGGATCTACGACAAGATTCTCGCCGTGGCCGATGGCGAAAAAACCAAGAGCGAGCTTGCAGGTCTGGGCGACGAGGAGTTCTCCCCGTGGATGCTTGACCCAACCCTGTAAACTGATGGCAATGCCAACAAAGTCCAATCGGTTGAAGCATGATATTGCGCCGGCTTGGCTTTGGCGGCACAGTGCGCTTGGCAAAGCGCCGAGGTGATGTATCAACCCACGACTGCTCGAATTTTTATCAAGCCCTATTGCGGTTGGTGTGCCGAGGCGATGGAGTGGCTCGACGGCAACAAGATCAAATACAACATGCTTGACGTGACCTCCGACCGCGCCGCTTGGGACGAGATGGTACGTCTGAGCGGCCAAAGCCGAGTCCCGGTAATGGAGGTCGACGGGGAAATGCTGGCAGACTTCGGGGCATCCGAGTTGGCGCGGTTTTGGGACGAGCTCGGTTAGCGATTTGAACAATGTCCGACTCGGCAATACTCCCGCAGCGCCAACGCATTCCCGAGTGGCTTCGGTTCAAGCTGCCGAGCAGCAGTGCCTTCGCGCGTACTCGCAGGTTGCTCGGCGAGTTGAGCTTGGCCACGGTTTGCGAGAGTGCACAGTGTCCGAACCACTGGGAGTGCTGGAGCCAGGGCACGGCGTCGTTTATGATCGCGGGCGATCGCTGTACCCGCGCCTGCGGCTTTTGCGCGGTAGACACCGCGAAGCCGCTGCCGCTTGAGGATGACGAACCGGAACGGGTTGCCGAGGCGACATTCCGGATGAAGCTCAAACACGTCGTCATCACCTCCGTTGCGCGGGATGACTTGGCCGACGGAGGAGCCGCCCATTTTGGTGAGACGATCCAGACGGTTCGCCGGCGCAATCCTGGCATCGTTATTGAGGTGCTCGTCTCCGATTTTCTCGACAGGGACGACTCGTTGCGGACGGTGCTCGACGCCAAGCCGGAGCTTTTCAATCACAACCTCGAGACGGTGCGCCGGTTGACGCCGACCGTGCGTTCGCGGGCCGAGTACGACCGGTCGCTCACGGTGCTGCGCAAGGCCAAGGAGTGGAGCGGCGATGCGGTTTACACCAAGTCCGGCCTGATGCTCGGTCTCGGTGAGACGGAGTCAGAACTATTCGAGGCGATGACCGACCTGCGTCTGGCCAAGTGCGACATCCTGACGCTTGGCCAGTATTTGCAGCCGAGCCTCTGCCATTTGCCGGTGGCGGAGTACGTGCTGCCGGCGAAGTTCGACGAGTATGGGGCCAAGGCGCTGGAGATGGATTTTCGACACGTGGCCAGCGGGCCAATGGTGCGAAGTTCGTACCATGCGGACGAGTTTCGGCTACCGGCCAAGCCCTGAATTTTTTTGATGGCGCGCAGTAAAACCTTTGCAAGCCAGCGCGCCGATTTCACACTCGTCGCTGTCGTGTTGTCGAAGGCGCATTGGATAGTCCCGGTTTTTGTGACGTGCATAGCCGTTGCAAATTCAAGCCGGGCACTTGGGCAAGCACCGGCGAGCACCGGTCGGTTTCATATCACAGAAAAATCAGCCGACAGCCTCCGCGTTTCCATTCTCACCGGCGCCGAGGCGGTTGTTCATGCCGACGGCACAATGGCACTGACCGATCCCCGGTTGGTCACGGTCACCGCTGAGGGCAAAACCAATCTCGTCTTCACTGCCAGCGAGTGCCTGTACGATCGGGATAAAAAAACGATCCGTTCACCCGGTGCCCTTTCGCTCTCCACAGGCGATGGGCAGATGCAGCTCAAGGGTGTTGGCTTTTCCGGGAACTTGGCTGGGCCAACCTTGTCCGTTTCAAGCAACGTCGAGGCCAATCTCGACAGAGATCTCGGTCGCCTTCCGCTTGGCCAAGCGCGGCAAAAAACCGGCATATCCAGACCCGGGGCGGAGCCGCTCCGAATCACCTCGCGACAATTCGAACTCGAGCCCGGCCGGGCGGTTTTTGGCGGTGACGTCTTGGTGAAGGATGCTGACGGCACGCTGGGCAGCGACACGGTTGCCGCCGGCTTGGGAGAGGACAACTGGGAAGTGCAGACCATCCGTGCCGCTGGCAACGTGGCGCTGCAGGCTGGGCAGATCAAAACCACCGGCGAGCAGGCCGACTACGACTTGGCTGCCGGATTGATCGTGTTTCAGGGCAACCCAAGCTGGACGATGGGCGACCGCTCCGGCCGAGCCGGTTTGCTGATGGTTCACCGCGAGTCGCAGTCTGTGAGCGCTGAGGGGGATGTTCGGATGAAACTCCCGGCCGGCGCCGGGGGCGAGGCGAGTTTTTTTGAGTTTCAGGCGCCGGGCGGAGCCGCAGCGAGAGGCAAACCAGTTGAGATTCACTCCAATGTATTTTTGTTTCAGGCAGCGAATGCGGAAAGAACCGGCTTTGCGCGATACATAGGCGCGGTGCGAGTGGCTAGGGAGGAAAGCCGGTTGCTATGCAGTTTTTTGAACGTGCACTTGGCCAAGGGCGGTGGCGGAGTCGTGGAATCGGTCGAAGCCACAATCGGTGTCAATCTTGTCCAAGGTACGGATCAACTCACGGCGCAGACGGCTCACTACGACTTGGCGCGGAAAACCATCCAACTCCGCGGGGAGCCAAAATGGAAGTTGGGCGCGCAAAGTGGTCGGGCGCGGTCGGTCAATATGATACTGGACGATGGTGTGTTCCGGGCGAGGGGACGGGTGAGGATGCGCCTGCCACGCCCCAAGGGTGACGGGAGATTCCTGTTGCCCTCCGGCA
>DASCOW010000110.1:0-4679 GCA_036012205.1 Verrucomicrobiota bacterium | reverse complement strand
CCGTCAAACTTCACCGAGATGTTGTATGACATGTTCCACGCGGTGACGCGCCAAACGTGGTCGGCGTGCGGCTGCAACTTGGTGATCCAGTCGCCAAGCTGTGCCATCTCGAAAAACTTGCCGTCCTCCTGCATCTGCATGGCGCGCACCCAGAGGATGTTCGCGATCAACCCGCGAAAACCACCCAGCACGACGGTGGTGAAGGCGAGTGTCGGCGGCAGATTTTCAATCTGCTCCGTATGCGTCAGTTTTTTTTCCGCGCGGAACTGGTTCATCCTGCGCTGACTGAAATTCACGGCAAACAGGAAGGCCAAGGCCAAAAGGGCCATGACGAATTTGTATGCTTTTCCGTGAAGTCTCATGCCGTGTGTCAGTTCATCGAAGCTGTGGGATTAGGAAGCGCTAACTCCTTGAAATGAAACAAGATAGAACCGACTAGCATCACAAGCCCGCCTACGACCAGAACGACCCAGGTGAAAGCGGCGAGCAGGGTGATCCACTTGATCTTGCGCCCTGCGCTGAGGCTGTCGACCGGTGAGTATCCCCAAATGGCTGAGGTGATCTCCACCGCGCCCTGAGCGAAGAAGATGGCCGCGCCGTCTAGCAGCGACGATTCGTCTTTTTTGCCGGTCTCGTGGTTGATCCCGGTGATGCCGCCCTCCTTGATGATCTGCTCGAGAGTGCCAGTGGAGGCGGAAATCAGGAGGATACCCAGGGACATGAACGTGGCGACCGGGAAGGAGAGGAAGCTCGAGGCCATCAGGCCTATGGCTGAGATGAGCCCAAGCCAGAAATAAATGATGAGCAGGCCGCGGAACAGGTTCATGCCAAAGCCCCCGTCGTGATAAAGGATCATCGGGCCGTCCTCGAGCAGGAACACAATCGGCCGCTCACTGTTGCGGTTCATGAAATGAACACGCACCTTGCCCCGCAGAGGCCCTTTGTCCGGCACGATCCCGGCCGGC
The DNA here is from genome assembly GCA_036012205.1 of Verrucomicrobiota bacterium. Lineage (GTDB taxonomy): Bacteria > Verrucomicrobiota > Verrucomicrobiia > Limisphaerales > UBA1096 > UBA1096. The sequence goes on along the minus strand of DASCOW010000110.1, from coordinate 3,714 downwards.
AGTTGTTCCTCGTGAAACGCGCTCGAGCCTCGTCTCATTTCCTTGAAGGCGCCTTCGGGAGGCCAGCGTTTGCTGGTGCCTTCACCGATCGAGAACCATAGCGTGTGCGACTTGGGGTCGTACTCGTCGTCGGCGTTGAACTTGAATCGAAGGTACACCGGCTTCTGGTTGACCTCATCGACCATGTCGGGATCGATCTGAAACTCCCAAAACCGATCCTGCCCGGGCAGGACAATCTCGTAACTGGCCCGGGACATCCGGACTGCGTCGTTCTCGAGTTGCCCCAGTTGTGTCAATATGTCCTCGGTAGGTCGGGGGGCTCTCGACTGCTCCACCAACCGGGGGTAATCCGGCCGAAAGGATAGGATATGTTCCGGGCCGGTCACCGACATGCGGAACGCCTGCTCCTTTTCCGTATACTGGTTCTCCGTCTTGCCCTCGGCCACCAGCAAGGCGTAGCGGTACGCCTTCTGGCGCGACAGCGAAAAGTCCGGTTCCGGTTCCCGCACGCTGCTCCGAGACACCAGCACTTCGTTTTGCAGCTTGGACTTTTGGAACTCATCGAGCTCTGGCGAGTCGGCCCGGGCGTTGATAAGAAAGAAAATGGCCAGGCCGGTTGGCACCATCAACGCGGCGTTGAGCAGCATGATGCCCAGCCACTTGCCCAGCCAAACCTGCCAGCGCGCGACCGGCTTGACGGCTACCATCTGCATAACGTTGTCCTCGATCTCGCGTGCCAGCGTGCCGCACCCCATCCAGAGCGAGGCAATGCCCAGCAGTGCGGTGGTCGAGCCAAGCGTGTAGGTGAGCACGAGTTGCACTGTGCCCTTGGCTGTGCCGTCACTCTTCACCAGCATGGGAATGCCGAACACGATGACCATTAGCGCGATAATCATCGCCACGACGAAGCGATACCGGACGGCGGCTTTCAGGGTCTGCTTGGCAATGGGCCACATGGCGCTTGGTTTGAGGCGGAGCGATTAGTCGCTGAGCAGTCCGCCCAGCTTCTCGTTTGCTTTGTCCAGATTTTCCTCTTTCTTCGGGGCGACGTCGACTTTCGGAGCGGGCTCGGCCTTGGCTAAGTCGGCCAGTGTGTCGACGTCCACCGTCTCTGTTGGCTTGGTCACCTCTGGCGCATTGCCGGGTGTTGGTTTGTCCGCAGCGCGAGTGAGGTGGTCGAGCACGCGATCGGTCCGTTCGCCCGCGGTGTCGCCACGCAAATAATCAGCTACGCGGTGACCGGAAGTCGCCCCGGACGTCTCCGACTCCTTCCGGCGTGCCTGCTCGACGATGTTGAGAAACAAGCTCTCGAGATTTTGGGTGGGATTATCCACGCGCACCTCCTCAGATCCGGTGTCCTCGCGGATCAGCGAGAGCACCTTGTCCATCGTCCCACGCGAGAGGGTCGGCGCTGTGATGCGTGTCGCGTCGCGGTTGGCCAATAACTCGCTCATCGTGCCCATCGCCTGCACACGCCCACCGTATAGGATCATCGCCCGGTCGCAGACATCCTCCACATCGGCCAGCAGGTGGCTTGACAACACGACCGTCTTGCCTCGTTCGGCGAGGGTGAGGATCAAATCCTTGATTTCGCGGCAACCGATCGGATCGAGGCCGGAGGTCGGTTCGTCGAGGATGACGAGGTCGGGGTCGTTGATCAACGCCTGCGCCAGGCCAATGCGGCGCTGCATGCCTTTCGAGAATTCGCCGACGTGCCGGCGCCGGGCGTTGTCCAGCCCGACCATCTCGATCAGTTGCTCGGCGCGCTCGCGGCGCTCCTTCGTGTCGATGTGAAAGAGGCTGCCAAAAAAGTCGATTGTCTCGTCGGAGTTGAGGTAGCGGTAAAGGTACGATTCCTCCGGCAGATAACCAATGCGCGCCTTGGTCTGCACGTGGCGCGGCGAGTGGTCGAACACCGTGATGCGACCGCGGGTCGGGTACAGCAGGCCGAGCAGCATCTTCACCGTGGTGGATTTGCCGGAGCCGTTCGGGCCAAGCAGGCCGAACACCTCGCCGCGCTTGACTTCGAAGTCGATGCCTTCGACGGCGCGCGCCTTGGCCCTGCCCCAGAAATCTTTAAACACCTTGGTCAGGCCCTGGGCGGAAATGACCGTTTCGTTTGAATTCATAGCTGTGTTATTCCTGTGTCAGGCCAAGCGGTTGGCCAAGCACTGCTCATGAAAAACCTCAGGCCGGTTGGGGTGCCATGTCGGGCGAGTTCTCGGTATCCGCTGAGGCTGACTCCGGCTTAAAGGAGCCCAACTCCTCGCCTTGGCGAACCAGGCGAGCGCTGTTGAACACCACGATCAGCGAGCCGGCGTTGTGTAGCACTGCCGCAACGATCGGGTTAATCACCCCATAGCTGGCAAGGATCATGCCGACTATGATGAACAGGATGCCAAACAGGAAATTCTGGTTGATCACCGAGCGGGTCTGTCGCGATAGACGCACGAGGAACGGCAGCCGGCGCAGGTCGTTGTTCATCAGCGCGATGGTGGCGCTCTGGATGGCCACCTCGCTGCCGGCTGCGCCCATTGCGACGCCCATGTCCCCCGCGGCAAGCGCCGGGGCGTCGTTGACGCCATCGCCGATAACGGCCACGCGGTAGCCACGTTTCTTAAGGTCGTCCACGAAACTCACCTTGTCCTGCGGCAGACATTCGGCCACGACCTCGTCGCAGCCAATCTCGCTGGCCACGCGGGCGGCCACCGGCTGGCGGTCGCCGGAAACCATCGCCACACGCCGAACGCCGGACTCAAGCAGATCGGCAAGCGCCTCTTTGGCCTCGGTGCGGGTGGCGTCCTGCAGGCCGATCCAGCCGATGCAGACACCGCCGCTGGCGACGAACAGCAGGCTGTATCCTTCGGTTTCCTTCAGGTCAACCTTCGACTCGAAATCATCGGTGACGCCGTTGTCACGGAGCCACTGCGCGCGACCGATAACGATGTTCGCACCGTCCACGCTGGCCTGTACACCCCTGCCGGCGGTCTCCTTAAAATCACTGGGATCAGTCAAGGTCACCCCGGCTTCGCCGGCCAGATTGACGAGCGCTTTGGCCGTCGGATGGTTGCTGAATTTCTCCGCGGTGGCGGCGACTTTTAGCAACTCGGCTGGTTTGATGTCGCCTTGCGGAGCCAGGCGGCTGACCGCAAGTTCACCGGTTGTCAGTGTGCCAGTCTTGTCGAATACAAATGCGTTAATGCGTGCTGCAATCTCAATGTCAGCGACGTTCTTGATAAGGATCCCAAGCCTTGCGGCCGAGGCCAAGGCGGCGACCATTGCCGTGGGCGAAGCGAGAATGAAGGCGCACGGGCAGGAGATCACCAGTACCGAGACAACGCGCTCGATGTCCTGTGTAAAAAACCAGACGACACCCGCGATGACCAGCACCAGCGGCGTGTAGTAGCCCATGTATTGGTCGATGATCCGCATGATCGGCAGCTTGGTTTGTTCGGCGGAAAGGATCAGGTCTCGCACGCGGCCAAAGGTGGTATCCTCACCGGCGCGGGTGATCTTGACCTCTAGCACGCCGGTCAGGTTGGTCGTGCCGGCGAAGACCTCCTCACCGGTGGCCTTGTCCACCGGAAGCGACTCACCGGTGATGTTGGCCTGATTGATGGAGCCCTGACCGCTGACGATGGTGCCATCGGCTGCGACGTTGTCGCCGGGGCGAATCCGGATCACGTCACCAACGTTCAGTTCGGACGCGGTGAC
>DASCOW010000109.1:0-5404 GCA_036012205.1 Verrucomicrobiota bacterium | reverse complement strand
GTTTACCGCAGACCTCGTGAGCGATGTCGGCCTCGCGGCAAAACTCGACCATCTGCCGGATGCCCCGCACTGCTAGGATGGCCTTGGTCGAGCCCGGCTTGTAATAGAGGCCGCAATGCAGCACGCCGCTGTTGTGGCCGCTTTGGTGGCTGCCGACTTCCGGCTCCTTTTCCAGCAGACAAACGCGGCTCCCGGACTGTGCCGCCTGCAAACGCCAAGCCGTCGCCAAGCCGACGATGCCTCCGCCGATGACAAGGTAATCCGCGCTCATCCGTGTATCCAGCCGCGATCGACAATAAACTCCTGCCCTGTCATGGCGCGGCTCGCATCGCTCGCGAGAAAAAGCGCCACGTCGGCAACTTCCTCCGCCTGGTTCAGGTCGGGGATGCATTGGTCCCTGTACAAGCCGCGCTTGATCGCCGGGGTAACGTGCTCGCGTAGCTGCCGCTCGGTCATGATCCAACCCGGCGAAATGATGTTCACACGAATCCGTCGAGGCCCCAACTCGCGGGCCAACGAGCGTGACAGCCCGATTGCCGCCGCCTTGGTGGCGACATAAGTGCTCATTTCTTCCGGCCCAATGTGAGTAGTGATCGACGAAAAATTGATGATCGACGCCCCCTTGGCCAAATACGGCGACGCCTCTCGGCAGGTCAGGAAATAGGCGCGGATGTTCGCGGCGAAAAGATCGTCCCACGCCTTCGCGGTGACGTTCTTGAGGGCGATGCGCGGGTCGCGCGCGGCGTTGTTAATGAGCACGTGAATTGCTCTGTACCGCTTGGCCAAACCCGCCACCCAGCGCTTGATATCAGCTTCGCGACAAAGGTTGACCTTCACGAACTCGGCCCGCTCACCCAGGCGCTTGGCCAGTCGCGAACCGGCCTTTTCATCCACGTCGCAAAAACAAACCACGGCACCCTGCGAATGAAACGCCTCAACCATCGACCGGCCAATGCCGTTCGCCCCGCCGGTGATCAAGACTACGCGATCCGCAAGTTCGTCGTAGGCTGCCATCGCGAAAAAAACTAAAGGGCCGGAGCCACGGAGGCTTTCATTTTCTCGATGCCAACCTTGGCCGCCTCAAGAGGATCCATCGCCCAATATTTTTTGTTGAACAATTCGAGCGAGAGCACCGGCACGGCGCCAACCTGCAGGAAGCCCTTGACGATGTCCGTGATCGGCGCAATGCCGTCGCCCGGATAAACCCGGTCACCATCGCCAATCTTGTCGAGCGGCGGATCGGCCGGATAATCGTTCCAGTGAAAATGCTGCAGCGCCTGCGGACCGAGCATCTTCAGTCCCTCGAAGTCGGAGCCGCCCTTGTACGTGTGGTATACGTCGCCCAGAAAACAGGCGTTCGGATGGCCCGCCTCGATTGCAATGTAAATGGCCGTGCTCACGCGACCAATGGACGGGTTGCCGCCCCACATCTCGATCTGCGGCACGACACCGATTTCGTCGCCGATCTCCAGCAATTTGCGATACCGCTCCGCCGCCGCCATCGGATCGACCGTGCCGCGTGCACCGGCAGGAGGCGCGGCGATGCGCTTGGCCCCGAGTTGAGCCAGCAGATTCATGTCACGCTTGGCCTCCTCGAGTCCCTTGGCCCGCTGCTCGTCGTCGTCAACAATCCACCGCGCAAAGCCGATCGCGCTCTCGACGGTCAGCCCATGATCCTCGATACGCCTGCGCAAATCCTTCAGCGAACCGCCGCTTTTTTTGTAGTCGTTCAGTTTGCCAAGCCACGGCTCGATCGCGTCGTAGCCGGCCTTGCCGGCGACGTCAACCTCCCCGGTGACGGACAGCTCTTGCCCGCGGATCGTGCTCATGTTCAGGCAGTACCGGAATGGGTCGGTGCCCTTCTTTCGTTCGGACTTGGCCCGCGCAGTAGCGCTGCCAGCCAACAGGCCGGCTGTGGCCACGCTGGTCGTCTTCAATAAATCACGGCGGCTCATGGGATTCTGGGGTGTTTCAGGCATGGTGATTCGTGGTCAGTTCGTCAATTTGTCCGGCGCATTCTTGATGCCAACCGGACCCGCAGGCGAGTTTATTTTCTACAAGGCCAACGCGGCAAGATTGCCCGACTCGTCAAACCGCATCGGCTCCGCCTGGCCAAGCGGTTCGAGCGCTGGATGCGCCGCCACTTCGGTGGCCAACGCGGCGGAAACTTCGAGCGTGCCCAGCGAAAGCGTGTCGCGGATGCGCACCAACCGGGCCCTAGCAGGGTCGGCGTCAGGCAGTGACGACAGCATGGCGCGGATCGCCTCGGCGTCGGTCTCGAATGCCATCGGGAGTTTGGCCGACAGGACGGATCGCGACGTAAGCGAGTTAGTGTACAGCGCAGCGGTATCCACACCGGCGACCAACCGCATCGTGGTTGCTTCGGCCAAGCCAATACCGATGGCGTTGCCGTGGGACTCTAGCGTCAGGCCACGCACGAAAATCCGCCAGATGAACGGCTTGATAGCCGCTTGGCCCGGCACGAGATGATACCCGTTCGAGCTCCGACCGATCGTGTTGGTGTCCATGCCGGTGCCACTGATGTTTTTGCCGATTTGATCGACAATCAGCAGATCGATTTCATCGAACGGCAGCGCAGGCATCATCGCCGAAGCCTCGGTGCAAAGCTCCGGTTCGCGTCTGGGAATCGCATCGGCCGCAATCACCTCGACGCGCGCAGTCTCATGCGCCGCATTCTCGACAATGGCCACGCCACCGAGAACGGGGGTGCGTCCTAAAATCACATCGGCCAGACGCATCAACTCCTCCCCGTAGCCGAGCTTGAGCGCTGCGGCGTGGTACGCCGATGCGCCGGCGTGTTTACCCAGGCCAACAACAAGCATCTTCGTCAACCCGCTGCCCACTGGCCTGGAAAAGGAAGTGTGCGGCTTGACTCGGTTGATCACGATGACGCCGTCCGCCGCCAGCGCCTCGCGGCTCCACAGAACCTCCTGCCCGTCATCCATCTGGCCAAGCGACTCGACCTCCATCGAGGCGCAAATTGGCACTCCCATCAACGCCTCCGTCACGCCGTAACCGGCAAGCAACGCGATCTGCCCCTCCGGCGTCGCACCGCCGTGGCTGCCCATCGCCGGGATGATGAACGGCTCCACACCGGCGTTTTTCAACTCGCCAATCACGGCGGCAACGATTTTAGCCAGATTTGAGATCCCGCGACTGCCGACACCCACGGCAATCCGCGTGCCCGGCTTCAACTGCCCGCGAATCGCCGCGAATCCAGCGGTCACCGAAGCGTCGATATCGACTGGCGGCGTGGTGTCAAACCGCTGCCGAACACGCAACATTTGGGAGAATTCATCCGTCATCGACTTGGCAAACCAACGCAATCGCTTGGCCAAGCGCGAGCTTTTTCTTGCCCCTTCTCCGTAGCTAAGCAAAGCTGTGCCTTACCGTTTAACCCTTTGGAATCATGAGCAAGACACCCATCGATCGCAGAAGTTTTCTCGCCACTGCAGCAGCCGCCGGAGCCGGTCTCGCCACCGCAACCGCCCGCGACTGGTCCGGCCAAAACCCAACGCGCTACCCCGACCCCGACCTCATCTCGCTCGACCCACGCTTCGACAAATACAAAATCGGCAATACGCCCGTGCAGCGGCTCTACACCAGCCCAAACACCCTCTGGACCGAGGGCTGCGCCTGGAACGGCGTCGGCCGGTACGTGGTTTTCAGCGACATCCCCAACGACTTGCAACTGCGCTGGATCGAGGACGACAACCGCGTGAGCGTGTTCCGCAAACCCAGCGGCAACAGCAACGGAAACACCTTCGACTACCGGGGTCGGCAAATCTCATGCCAGCACGGACACCGCCGCGTGGTGCGCTACGAGTACGACGGCACCGAGACCGTGCTGGCCGCCACATTCGACAGCAAACCGTTCAACGCACCGAACGACGCGGTCGTGCACCGCGACGACAACTCGATTTGGTTCACTGATCCCGGCTACGGCAGCCTGTCAGACTACGAAGGCAACAAAGGCTCGCTCGAACTCAAGGAAGCCGTCTACCGCATTGACGCCAAAAGCGGAAAAACAACGAAACTAACAGATGATATCCACAAGCCAAACGGCCTCTGTTTCTCACCTGATTTGAGCAAACTCTACGTCGCCGACAGCGGCTCCGGAAAAAATATCAAGGTGTGGGACATCGATCGCTTGACGCTGAAAAACGGAAAAGAGTTCGCCTCGATGAAAGTCATGAAAGCTCAAGGCGGCACCAGACTTGCAACAACTGAAGAGCTGGCCCAAAAAAACACTTCAGGGGAGGAAGCAGCGGGCGGTGCCGACGGCATTCGCGCGGACATCGACGGGAACATCTGGGCCAGTGCGGGCTGGGTCGGAGCCGGCTACGACGGCGTACACACCTTCGCCCCGAACGGCGACCGCATCGGGCAAATTCGGCTGCCGGAAATCTGCTCAAACGTCTGCTTCGGTGGCCGTAAACGCAATCGGCTCTTCATGACCGCCAGCCAAAGCCTCTACGCCGTCTACACCAACGCCACCGGTGCCCACATCACCTGAGCCACCGCTTGGCCAAGCAGCAAAAAAATGTGTTAAAATCACTTTTCGCTTTTCACAGGGCGATTCGGCCCCATGATTCGCGCGCTTATGGAAGAGTCATTGGTTCTATTGAAACCGGATTGTCTGGAAGGCCGCAAGTGCGGTGAGGTATTGAAGCGCTTCGAGGAAGCCAGCTTCGAGGTGTTTGGCGTTAAGATGATGCGCCTGTCGGACGAGATTCTGCGCGAACATTACGCACACCTGACCGACCTGCCGTTTTTCCCCGAGATTCAAGGCTTTATGCAGTCATCGCCAGTGGTGGCGATCGCGCTACGCGGCGAGAACGCCATCGTCCGCATCCGCAACATGGTCGGCCCAACCGACTCGACCATTGCCGACAAGGGCACGATCCGTGGCGACTTCGGCAAGGACAAAATGCGCAACGTCGTCCACGCCTCTGACTCGGTCGAGAACGGCCAAGCGGAACTCAAGCGTTTCTTCACCGAGAGCGAGCTGTTCGGCTGAACTGCCGGAGAACCTCTTGGCCAAGCGCGCAACCGCCGCGACCTTGCCGCCGCCCGGGTCGCTGTGGCTAAATCGGCACATGGAACTGGACGAACGACTGCACGGTATCCGCAAACGAATCAATGCCGCCTGCGACCTTGTCGGGCGCGATCCGACTGAGGTCATGCTGCTGCCGGTCTCGAAAAACCACAGCGCCGAGGCCGTGCGGGAGCTGACGTATCACGGTTGCCGCGTCTTCGGCGAAAGCAAAATCCAGGAGGCCAAGCTGAAGATCTCCGCCTGCCCCGGCAACCTCGAGTGGCAGCTCATCGGTCATTTGCAGTCCAACAAATGCCGCGACGCCGTGCGGTTGTTCAGCATGAT
>DASCOW010000108.1:0-2064 GCA_036012205.1 Verrucomicrobiota bacterium | reverse complement strand
TGAAAGCCAGCTCCTAGCCCGCTTGGCCAAGCACTTGGCTTTCAGCGGGTTTCTTCTCCAACTTGAGACGGAGTTGGCCACAGGCAGCATCAATGTCGGTACCTTTCTCGGTGCGCATGGTCACACGAACGCCCTTGCGGTGCAGCGCGTCGCAGAATCGCCCCACCGTCTCGTCGCTTGGTCGCTGCAGTTCAATACCGTCCACGGGATTGTAAGGGATGAGGTTGACCTTGCACTGTAGCCGCTTGGCCAAGCCGCTCAACGCCTCGACCTGCTCCAGCCCGGTGTTGATGCCATCGATCAAAATGTACTCGACCCAGATCATCCGCCCCTTGGCCTGCTGATACGCCTCGCAGGCGCTCACCAGTTCCTCAAGCGGATACTTGCCGTTGATTGGCATTATTTTGTCGCGAACCTCATCGGTCGCGCCGTGCAGCGAGATCGCGAGGTGGTATTGCTGCGGCGTCTCAGCCAGACGACGGATCTGCGGTACAAGACCACTAGTGGACACGGTAATTTTGCGCGCGCCGATATTCAACCCCCACGGCGAATTGAAAATCTCGAGCGCGCGGATGAGGTTGTCGTAGTTGGCGAGCGGCTCGCCCATGCCCATCATAACGATGTTGTTCACCAGTGATTCCGGCTTGGACAATTCGACGCCCTTGGCCAAGCACCACCGCTCGACCGCCAGCACCTGGTCCACGATCTCGGACGCTTCGAGGTTGCGCTTGTAGCCCATGAGGCCGCTCGCACAAAACTTGCAGCCGTAAGCGCAGCCGACCTGCGACGAGACACAGAGCGTGTGCCGGTCGCTCTGGCTGCCGTCCCGGCCGATGGACGCGGGAATCAGCACGCTCTCGATCAACTCCCCATCAGCCAAGCGCCAAAGAAATTTGACTGTGCCGTCCCGTGAGCGCTGTTCCCGGGTCAACTCAAGCGGCTTGATTGAAAACGATCCAGACAACTGATCACGCAACTCCAGTGGCAAATCGCTCATCTCGTCAACCGAGACGGCACACTTTTTATAGAGCCAGCCAAGGAGCTGCATTGTGCGATAGCTCTTGTGACCCCACCCAGTGAGAAGGCGCTCCGCCTCGTCGGCGTTGAGCGAGCGCAGTTCGCGCGATGCCACGGTGCCATCACTCATTTAGGCAGGTAGTATTTTTGCGCGTACTCGCGAACCATGCGGGAGGTGCCGTACTGGGCCGCCAGTGTAACCATGGCCCGGCGGATTTTCCCGATCCAAGCCCTGGGTATTCCGCTCTGGTCTCGGTCGTAAAAACAGGGAATAACCTCGCCAGAGAGGGCCTTGTACAGGTTTTCGCTGTCGAGTCGATCCTGCTCCTCGACGTCGCCGGAGTGCTCGTCGCCGCCGATGGCAAAGCCGTTCGTGCCATCGTAACCCTCACGCCACCAGCCGTCTAGAATGCTGAGATTGAGACAACCGTGGCAAGTGGCTTTCATGCCGCTGGTGCCGGAGGCCTCGAGCGGCCGACGCGGGTTGTTCAGCCAAACATCACAGCCGGAGACCATTTTCCGCGCAATGTGCACATCGTAATTTTCGAGAAAGACCAGATGCCCGCTGAGTTGAGAGTGGTGGCTCATGTGGATGATTTTCTGGATCAACCGCTTGCCTTCGTCGTCGCGAGGATGCGCCTTGCCAGCGAAGACGAACTGCACCGGCCGCCGCAGGTCACGAGCCAGCCCAACAAGTTTGTCGAGATGGTCAAAAACCAGCGGCGCACGTTTGTAAGTGGCGAAGCGCCGGGCAAATCCAATCGTCAACGCGTCCGGGTTGAGCAGATGATCGAACGCGATGAAGTCACTCGGCTCTGCGCGGTGTTCCTGCACCTGCAACTGCCGCCGTGCAAACTCAATCAGCTCGCGCCGTAGTTTGTAACGCAACGCCCAAAGTTCCTCATCGCTGACGAATGACGCATCCTCCAACTGCGACCAGAACTCCGGCTTGGCCAATGCCTCCGTCCAGTCCGCCGCCATTTCCTTTTGGCCATGCTTGCGTCGCCAGAACCTGCGCACCGTACCCTTCATCCAGCCGGCCAAGTG
>DASCOW010000107.1:0-3747 GCA_036012205.1 Verrucomicrobiota bacterium | reverse complement strand
CCGAGGAAGGTGCCGAGCCGCTTATATAGTTGCTGTGCCGCCTCGGCGATGGACCGGGCGTTTTCGGACTGCGAGTGGTATTGCCAACTTACGCTTACGGAGCGCAGCAGCGCGATGAGCGACGCGGGCGTGGCAATCGTGATTCGGCGCGCGGCCGCCCACACGATCAGGTCCGGGTCGCCCTCGAGCGCGGCGCTGAAGAGCGACTCGGCTGGCACAAACATCACCACACAATCGAGTGCCCCGTCGATGTGCTGCGGGTAGTTCCGGTCGGCCAGTGCCTTGATGGTTTCGCGCATTTTTTTGCCATGCTGCCCCAGGCTCGTCTTGCGCTGTTCGGCATCGCCCGACCCGAGTTCGTCGAGGAATGACAGGTCCGGCGACTTGGCGTCGACGACGATGTGGCGTCCCTCCGGTAGATGTACGATCATGTCCGGCCGGCCTTCGGCGGAGCCGGTTTGCTCGCTGAAATCGCAGTGGCTGCTCAGTCCGGCGGCCTCGACCACTCGGCGCAGCGTCTCCTCACCCCATTTGCCGCGTGCCTGGCTGGAGTTGAGGATCATTCGCAACTGCTCGGTCTCGCTCGAGAGCGACTTGCTGTTCTCGCTGAGGGCGGTGAGTTGCTCTCGCAACGCGCCCAACTGGGTGTTGCGGTTTTTTTCGCTCTCGCTCAACCGCTGCTGGTACGTAGCTAGGTGTTGCGTGAGCGGCGCGACCAGCTTTGCCACGGCTTCCTTGCTGGTGTTCAGTTCGCCCTTGGCGCTCTCGTGCAGCTTGACGAGCGTCTCGCCGGCGAGTCGCACCAGTTCCGGCTGAGCCTCCTTGAGCGCATCGGCGCTGAGTGCCTTGAATGACTCCTTGAGTGCGGCCAGTTGCTCGGTCGACTGTGCCCGTTGCTCCTCGAGCCGCTGTTCGGCCACACGGCTTTCCGCCTCGGCCCGGGCCCCCTTGCGCGAGCCAACCAGCCAGCCGATCACTCCGCCCAGCGCAACGCCGACGAGCAGGTAAACTATGATCTCCTGATTTTCCATGAGCACCGTCAGTCTGTCGCCCCGACGACGTGGCGACAAACTGAAAAAGTTATCAGTTCACAGTATTCAATTTCTCCTGCGCTTGGCCAAGCGGATCGTGCATGATCCTTCCACAGCGCCAAGTCGATGCTCGACGGCTTGGCGGTTGCGCCTGACAATCGGCGCATGTCTTGGCTGTACAGGACATTTGTTCGACCGAACTTTTTCGACCGCGATCCGGAGGAGGCGCATGACCTCGTCATCGGCCGACTTGGCTGGGCGTCGCGTCGCCGCTGGGCGCTGGGCATGGCCGGCTGTTTTTTGCGTGGACCAAGCCTGCCGGTTGAGCTGTTCGGGTTGACGTTTCCCAATCCCATCGGGCTTGCCGCCGGCATGGACAAGAGCGGCACGGCGGTGCCGGCATGGGCCGCGCTGGGCCTTGGCTTTAGCGAGCTCGGAGGTGTCACGCAGCACGGGCAGCCCGGCAATCCGCAGCCGCGAATATTCCGCGTGATCGAGGACGAGGCGCTCATCAATCGCATGGGCTTCAACAATCCCGGCGCAGCCGCGCTGGCGGCACGGCTCCGCGATTGGCACGAGTTGGGCGTCTGGCCGGCCCATCCGGTCGGCGTCAACCTCGGTAAATCCAAGGTCACACCGCTTGCCGATGCGCCTGCCGATTACCGGTACTCGTTTGAGCTGCTGAAAGACCTTGCTGACTTTTTCGTCGTCAACGTCAGCTCACCCAACACGCCAAACCTCCGCCAGTTGCAGGACAAGTCGGCGTTGGCCGAGATTCTCGCCGCATTGCAGGAGGTCAACGACTCCAACCGGCCGATCCTCGTCAAGGTCGCGCCCGATCTGAGCCTTGGGGCGCTGGACGAAATTCTTGAGTTGGTCGAGCCGCACAACCTAGCCGGGCTTGTCGCCACCAACACCACCATCGTGCGACCATCCAAGACCGGGCTCTACGCTGAGGCTGGCGGGTTGAGCGGTCGCCCGTTGGCCAAGCGCAGTACGGAAGTCATCCGCCACCTTTACCGGCAGTCGGGTGGCCGAGTGCCGATCATCGGTGTTGGCGGGATATTCGACGTCGCCGATGCGTGGGAGAAAATCACCGCCGGCGCGTCACTGCTTCAGATTTATTCCGGTATGGTTTACGAGGGGCCGCAGATCACACGCGCCATCCTTAAGGGCTTGGCCAAGCGGCTGGCCCGCGAAGGCTTCACTGAGATGCGCCAGGCCGTCGGCACGGAGCAATGAACCTCACCCGGTCAGGCGCGTTGCTGCTAATGGCGGCCGGTGCGGCCCAAGCCGACAACGCTGACAAACTCCGGGCGCTCGGCGGCGGTGTGTTCACGAAAGGCGGCGCGGTTGCCGAGATCAGCCTCAACCGCTCGAAGATCACCAATGATCAACTGAAAATCGTCGCGGGGTTTTCGCACCTCACCGATCTCTCGCTCGAACAAACCAAAATCAGCGACAAAGGACTCTCCCATCTTGCCGGCTTGGCCAAGCTCGAGTGGCTCAACCTGTACCGCACCCAAGTTGGCGACGCGGGACTCGCGCACTTGGTCAAGCTGTCCCGATTGCAGCATCTGCCGATAGGCGAGACGCGCGTGACCGATGCCGGCATGGCGCACGTTGCAAAAATGAAACGGCTGGTGTACCTCGGCCTAAGGGGCAACAAAATCGGAGACGCGGCGATGGCGCACTTGGTCAAGTTACCCCGACTGACCGGGCTGCACCTCGGCGAAACGAGCATCACCGACAAGGGCGTCGAGCCGCTCGCCGCGCTTGGCCAACTGCAACAACTGTGGCTGCACGACACGCGTCTCACTGACGTCAGCATCCCGCAGCTGGCCAGGCTCAAGCAATTGCGGGCACTCTACCTGCACCGAACACAGTTGACTATTGATGGCGTCCGGCGACTGCAAAAGGCGCTGCCCCAATGCCGTATTTTTTACCGCTCGGAGAGCTCGCCGGAATGAATTGAAATGAGAAATTGCCAACAAACAATCCGGGCGTTTCACCGCTGGCTCGCCGGGTTTTCAGTGTTCGACCAGTCGTCGGTTGGCTCGGACTGGACGATTTGGCTGTTACGACTTGTTTGCAAAATCGGGCGCACGGTGGCATGAGCGGCGAGTTGTTTGAAATCGTTCACGAGGATGACGAGTTGCTGGTGATCAACAAGCCGGCCGACTTGGTTTGTCATCCGACCAAGGGCGATGTGTACAGCAGCCTGATCAGCAGAGTTCGGCTGCACCTTGACCAGGCGCCAGGCGTACACATGATCAACCGGCTCGACCGTGAGACGACCGGCATCGTGCTGCTGGCCAAGCACGATGAGGCGGCCAAGGAATTGCGGCGGCTTTGGGAATGCGGCAGCGTTCAAAAGCTATACGATGCGATCGTGCACGACCATGTCGTGCCAGACTCCAACATGATCGATGAGCCACTTGGCCCAGACGAGGCGAGTAGGGTGGCGATCAAGGATTGCGTGCGCGCAGACGGTCGAGCGGCGCAAACTGACTTTACCGTGGTCAAGCGGTTTGTAAGGGCAGAGAGGGAATTCTCGCTGCTACGAGTCCGCCCGCAGACAGGGCGTAAGCATCAGATTCGGATTCACCTGTCACACATTGGCCATCCGATCTTTGGCGATAAACTGTACGGTCACGACGAGGATTGCTACCTCGCGCTGGTGGAACGTCGGCTCAACGACGAGCAACGGCGGGCG
>DASCOW010000106.1:0-2098 GCA_036012205.1 Verrucomicrobiota bacterium | reverse complement strand
GCTGGAAGAGACTCGGTTTCGGCGCGCTTGGCTTGTTGCGTTCGAATGAATGCCGGGCCTCGTCGCGCTTGGCTAGGAGCGAGGCGAGCGACTCATCGGTGCCGGTTTGCCGCTCCTTGCGCCTCCAGAAAAAGAGCAGTCGTCGGAGGTTCTCGGTGGCCTTGAGCCACTCCTCCCGGTCTAGCTGGATGCGGCGTACGCCGACATCGACTGGAAACAGCAGCACAGCAAACTTAAGCAGCCATTCCCAGAGGGCCACCGGTTGAAAGGTTTTTTTTCGGTCGCGCTCAAACGGATTGTCAGCGATGAAGTCGCGGCTGAGCAACTTGCCGTCGCCGATCTCGGCTAGGCGTTCAAGCCGGGCGAGATTCGGTCGCGACTCGGCAAACTCTGGCGAGTGGTCAAGGTTCGCGCCGATGACCTGCGAGGAGCGCATTTCGCCGTTTTCCATCTCGCGCAGGTGCACTAGGTAAGCGCCGGTGTCGCTCGTCTCGAACGCCGCCTCGTAGCGGCCGGCGGCACTCTGCTTTAGAGAGACGAGCTTGCGTTCGCCCTTCGGCCCGACGACGACGGCCTGCAAGTCGAGGAAGTTGCGGTAGTTACCGCCGGCATCCATCGCCTCGACGCTGATGATGCCACTGCCCTGCTCGATCGAGACTTGCGCGTCGAGATCGCCGGTCTCGACGCGGCGCAGACTCCAGCTGGCCAGTTGCGACCAAAACGTCCCGTAGCGCGCCCAGCCTACCCATTGGCTGCCCCACTTGGCGCGGGCGTCGGAGGTGAACGCCACCGCGCGGCCGAGACCGTACTGCCAATGGGCCAGGAGCGGATCGCCCTGCGCAGTGAGCAGCGGCGTCTCGGCGCGGGGCTTTTCGCTCGTGGCCACATAGCCGAGGAGTTGCGGGTAGCCACCCGCATCGAATCCGGTGAGTGCCTCGCTCGCGGCGACCTGTTGTGGGGTAAACGGCTCCTCGTAAATCGCGGTCTTCAAAATGACGGCTGTTTCCTTCAAGAAAATCTGTGGCAACTGCGCCGGGTTGGTGATGTTGTAAAAACGGCCGTCACCCTTCTCGGCGATCTCAATCATCGTGTCCGGCCCGGCGTGCCCGGCGATGAGCACCGTACTCACGGTGATCTTCTCGTCTCGAAAGCTCGCCATCAACTCGTCGCTTGGTCCGCCGGGGTCGCCGTCGCTGAACAGGATCATGTGCTTGATGCTGGCGGTCGATTTCTTGAGCCCCTGAAAGCCCATTGTCATCACGTTTTGAAACGACGGTAGGTCGCCCTGATTCATCCCCATGAGTTGCTGCCCCAACTCCTGCTTGTCGCCGACTTTTGTTAGCGGGAACAGCCAGCGATCCTGTCCGTCCCACAGCACGACGCCCAGTTCGTCGTTTGGCCCCATCGCGTCGAGCACGCCGACGGCGCACTGGCGGGCGATCTGGTTGCCGTTATTAAACTCCATCCCGTGCATCACCAGCACGAGTGCGCCCGGCGGCAGGACTTTTTTGCTGCTCAATTCCATGCTCACCGGCAGCGTGCGCTCGAGCGGCGTGTTGCGGTAGCCGCCTGCCGCGAACGCCTGGTCACCGCCGACGCAGACCAGCCCCACGCCGAAGTCGCGCACCGCGCTCTCGAGCAGCAGCATGGCGTCGCGGCCCAGGTCGCCGGCGTTGACGTTGCTCAGGAAAATAGAGTCGAACGCCTGCAGGCCGGCGAGCGAGCCGGGCAGCGAGGCGAGGCCGCCCAGTTCCACCTTGAGCTTGGAACCGCGCAGGGCGTTGGCCAATGGCGCATCGCGCAGGGGGTCGGAGGAGACGATCAACACGCGTGGATCGCCGCGAACGTTGGCGAAGCCGGAGGCGCGATTGTTTTGCGGGATGCGGTCGCCCCCGGCCTCGATTTGCACCTCGTACGAGTAAAATCCCGCTTGGCCAAGCGACTGTGGGAAGCTGAACAGGTTCTTGCCCTTGGCCAGGCTCACCGCCTGTTCGCCGAGCAACTGGTCGTTGCGGAAGAGCCGCACTTTGGCCGGTTGCTCGCGGTCGGACAGCGCAAAGATCCTGGCGTCGAACGGCTGGCCTTTCTTCACCGTGCC
>DASCOW010000105.1:0-7683 GCA_036012205.1 Verrucomicrobiota bacterium | reverse complement strand
CCCAGAGTAGCTTGATGCCGGTGCGCTGCTGCTCGGCCTTGAGCACCTTGGCCACGGCGTCGAGATTCTTGTTGGAGGAGGCCAGGCTTTTGCCTTCCGGTGCGACGTCACGATCGTGGAAAGCGTAGTACGGAGCGCCTAGATTTTCCATGAACTCGAAGGCCACCTTGACGCGCTTTTGAGCATTCTTGACTGACTCGCTGCCATCATCCCATGGGCGCAGGGCGGTCCCGACACCGAACGGATCGGAAAGCGGATTGCGAAAGGTGTGCCAGTAAACCACGGAGAAACGCAGATGATCCCGCATGGTCTTGCCTTCGACGAGCTCGAGCTCGTTGTACCATTTGAAGGCGAGCGGGTTTTTGCTGTCCGGACCCTCGTACTTGATTTTTTTGATCTTCGGGAAGTAGGCCATTTGCTGTTTTTTGAAAATGGATCGCGTGTTGCGGCGGGATTGCTACCGTCAGAGAAAGTAAAACACAACTCAAATCGGGCGCTTTGGTGTTGCCATTGGCCAAGCACTGGGCATTGAATCCGGCCATGCGCTCTTCCCGACTGATAGCCGGCTTGCTGGCGGTCTGCATTATGGCCGACTTGGCCAAGGCGGCGGAACCGGCCAAGCGGCCGAATTTTGTTTTTATCGTCTCCGAGGACAACTCGGTCCACTACCTTCGGCTGTACGGCCACAAGCTCGGTGCCACACCGAATATCGAGCGCCTCGCCGCCGAGGGTTTGACGTTCAACCACGCTTTCTCCGCTGCGCCGGTTTGTTCCGTGGCGCGCACGACGTTGGCCACCGGCATGCACGCGCCGCGGGTCGGTTTCCAGTACCACCGGAAATCGGCAGTGGCACATTTACCGCCGGGCGTGCGGCCGTGGTCGGCGACGCTGCGCGAGCACGGCTACTACGCGACGAACAACGCCAAGACCGACTACAACATTGCGGTGGACATGAAACTCGCATGGGACAAGTCATCCCGCAAGGCGAGCTGGCGCAATCGGCCGAACAAGGTGATGCCGTTTTTCCACATGCAGTCGTTTGCCGACTCGCACGAAAGCTCGCTGCACTTCCCACTGAAACAGATGGAGAGCCCAACGACCACGCCGCCGGGCGAGGTCGAGCTGCCGCCGTACTTTCCGGACACGCCGATTTTCCGTTACACGATGGCGCGATACTTCGACCGCATGCGGGTGATCGACGGGCGCGTCGGGCGCATCGTCAGCCAACTCAAGGAGGACGGACTGTTGGAGGACACGTTTGTGTTTTACTTTGGCGACCACGGCGGTGTGTTGCCGCGCAGCAAGGGCTATGCCTACGAGAGCGGTTTGCATGTGCCGTTCGTCGTGCGCATTCCGGAGAATTTCAAACACCTCGTGGATCACAAGCGCGGCAGTCGCACGGACGGCTTTGTGAGCTTCATCGACTTCGGGCCGACGGTGCTGCACTTGGCCGGGCTCGAGCCGCATGGGCAACTCGACGGTACGGCGTTCCTCGGCGCGGATGTCTCGGCTGCCGACTTGGCCAAGCGTGACGAGGTGTTCGGTCACGCCGATCGGTTCGACGAGAAGTATGACATGGTGCGAACACTCAGGAAGGGCAACTGGAAGTACATCCGCAACTACCAAAACTATTACGCCGACGGTTTGCAAAACAACTACCGCTACCGGCAGCTCGCCTACGATAACTGGCGTGACGAGTACCGGGCCAAGCAGCTCAACGCGACGCAGCAGCAGTTTTTCGAGCGGCGACCGGCCGAGCAGTTGTTTGACCTAACCACCGACCCGCACGAGGTCAACAACCTCGCGGTCGACCCTAAACACGCCGCACGCTTGGCCAAGCTGCGTACCCGGCTTAAGGCCAAGGTGAAGTCGATTAACGACCTGAGTTTTTATCCGGAAAACAGAATGGTCGCCGACGCGCTCGATGATGGCGTGGCTTTTGGTCGTGAACACGCGCAGCAGATCAGTCGGCTCGCCGAACTCGCTGACCTGGCAGTGGTGTCGTTTGCCGAGGCGCGCAGGAAACTTAGCCAAGCGCTGCGTTCCAAAGGCAATCTTCGCCGCTACTGGGCGTTGACCGTGTGCGCCAGTTTCGGCGAGCAGGCCAAGCCGTTGGCCAAGGCGGCCAAGCCGCTGCTCAATGACAATGATCCGATGGTGCGGATGCGCGCGGCGGAGTTTCTCGGCGGCATCCACGCCGCTGATCCGATGCCGACACTGTACGATGTGCTCAACAGCGTCGAGACCGAGCAGGAGGTGATGCTGACCTTCAACACCGTCGTCTATCTGCGCGATCAGATCGGCCATAAATACGATCCTTCCAAGCTCAACCTCAAGTTTGACAAAGGCGAAGTGCACCGCCGCGTCAACTACCTTGACGGCACCGACTCTCGAACGAGCTACTGACTGTTGGGCATTGTTTCATCGGATGAGGCGAAGTAAAAACTTGTAACTGGGCAGGGAATCCCCATCCAATCGGCGCGTGCAGCGCAGACAATTCATTCGAGCTTCCGCCAGTGCGGCCTTGGCGATGCCGTTCATCACCAGGGGCGCCAAGACGAAAATCAAGATTGGCCAGATCGGCAGCGGACACGCGCATGCTTCCGGCAAACTGGCGGCGATCCGCAAGCTCTCCGGTGACTTCGAGTTGGTCGGCGTGGCGCAGCCGCGCGAGGCGGCCAACTCGCCGATCCCCGGCAGCGGTGGCTATCGCGGTGTGAGGCAAATGTCGGAGGAGGAACTGCTGGCGACGCCCGGCCTGCAGGCGGTGGCCGTCGAGACGGAGGTGCCGCACCTGGTCGCGGCGGCCAAGCGCGCGGTTGGCGCCGGGCTGCATATTCATCACGACAAACCGGGCGGTACGACGCTGGGCGACTTTAGCGAATTGCTCCGCTTGGCCAAGCGCAAGGGTGTCACCGTTCAAATGGGCTACATGTTGCGATACAACCCGGCGTTTCAATTCATGTACCGCGCGGTTCGTGAAGGTTGGCTGGGGCAAATCATGGAGGTCGATGCGATGATGGGCAAGATGGCTTCTGGATCGCTGCGGCGCGAACTTGGGCGGTACGATGGTGGCGGGATGTTTGAGCTGGCCTGTCACCTGATCGACTCGGTGGTGCACGTGATGGGCAAGCCGACCAAGGTGCATGCTTTCACCCGGCGCACGCAGGATGATGGCGTGGCAGACAACCAGTTGGCGGTGCTTGAGTACGCAAAGGCGACGGCGACGGTGCGGTGCAATCACCGCGACTCGTTCGGCTTTCCGCGCCGCCGGTTTCAGATCGCCGGTGA
The DNA here is from genome assembly GCA_036012205.1 of Verrucomicrobiota bacterium. Taxonomy (GTDB): domain Bacteria; phylum Verrucomicrobiota; class Verrucomicrobiia; order Limisphaerales; family UBA1096; genus UBA1096. The sequence continues at coordinate 4,392 of DASCOW010000105.1, read as the reverse complement.
CAGGGGGGTGATCGAGATTCGGCCGATGGAGCCGGGGAGCCAACTGGAACTGAGCCTCGCCGAGGCCAGGGGTGGCTACAAAAAGGGCACACAAACCGTGAATCTCCCCGGCAGACGCGGCGGCCGCTACGACGGCGAGTTCGCCGACTTGGCCAGGGTCATTCGCGGCGAGGCCAAGTTGGCATGGTCTTACGAGCACGATTTGGCCGTGCAGGAAACGGTGCTTCGCGCCGCTGGGATGCCTGTCACGTGAGGCTGTTCCTCAGCATCACTGCGGCGGCGCTGTTGGCGTTATTGGCCGGATGCCGTTCGAGGCCAAGCGGGGTGAACTACGACCAATGGAAGGAGGCACTCGAAACGCGTCAGGCCACGGCCGCGAGGTATGTCACAGCGATCTCCGGTTTCGAGGTGGAATTGCTTCGCACGGCGGCCGAGGGGGAGGGCTCGTGGGTTAGCCTGGAGTTCGACGGGCTGGGTCGCCTGCTAATCGGGCGCGAGGGACCGGGCATCCTGCGGTTGACACTCCCCAAGCGGCGTTTGGGTCGCGCCAAGGTCGAGGTCGTCAACGGCGAACTGAACGAATGCCGCGGGCTGCTCTGGGCGCATGGCAGTCTGTACGCCAACGCCAACAACTCGAAGGGTCTCTACCGGTTGCGCGACACGACCGGGGACGACCAGTTCGACGAGGTGGTGCTGCTGCGCAAAACCGGCGGCGGAGTCGGCCATGGTCGTAACTCCATCGCACTGGGCCCTGACGGTTTCATCTACCTTGCACACGGGAACGATGTCCGGTTGCCGGAGAATTTTTCGCCTGGGCCGAACTCTCCGTATCGCAACTTCGCACAGGACCAATTGCTGTCGTGCGATTGGAATAGCGTCCTGTTCAACTCAGGCATTCGCCCACCAGCCGGTCATGTCATACGCACCGATGCAGATGGCAAACGTTGGGAGTTGGTCGCGGGCGGCTTTCGCAACCCGTACGGCTTGGCGTTTCATTCGGATGGCGAACTGTTCGTTTACGATGCCGACATGGAGTGGGACGAGGGTTCGCCGTGGTACCGGCCTACGCGTGTCAACCACGTAGTCTCCGGCGGCGACTACGGTTGGCGGCAGGGCACCGACAAATGGCCGGCCTATTTCCCTGACAGCCTTCCGGGCAACGCCGACATCGGCCTTGGCTCACCGACGGCGATCGCGTTCGGCACCGACAGCAACTTTCCCATGCCGTACCGCCAGGCACTGTTCATTCTCGACTGGGCTTACGGCAAAATCTTTGCGGTGCAATTCACGCCGGAGGGGGCGAGCTACCGCGGCCGGGCGGAGGAGTTCGTCACCGGACGGCCGCTCAACGTCACCGGCCTGGACTTTGGGCCGGACGGTTCGATGTATTTCGTGACCGGCGGTCGCCGCACCCAGTCCGGCCTGTACCGCGTGCGCTACGTCGGTGATCGTGGCGATCCGGTGATTGATCAAGAGGCATCCGGCGTGGCCAAGCGTGCGCGCGATTTGCGGCGCCAACTCGAGCGCTTCCATGGCCAGCGTTCAATCGAGGGTGTCGGTTTGGCTTGGGAACACCTTGGCAGTGATGATCCGTGGATTCGCCACGCCGCCCGTGTCGCACTCGAAAACCAAGCGATCGAGCAGTGGCAACTTCCGGCACTCACTGAGTCGGACACTAAAAAGGCGCTCACCGCGTTGATGGCGCTGGCGCGGATGGGGGAGGCCGGGGTGCAGTCGCAGCTTTTCACCCGGCTCAACGATCTGCCGTGGGAGGGGCAGGCCGAGCAGTGGCAGTTGGTCGCGTTGCGGACGTACCAGCTTGGCTTCACTCGGATGGGGGATGGCCAAGTGGGCGACCGGGAGGCGATCGTCAAAAAAATCGTCACCACATCCGAGGAATCACCGGAGCTGCGGATGGAGGTTTCGCGGCTGCTGATCTACCTAAAGGCTCCCGGGATCATCCCCAGTCTGCTGAACTACGTCGTCGATGCCAAGTCGCCGGAGGAGCGTTTGTTTTATCTGTTCAACATGCGGCACATCGCCACCGGATGGACCACGGCACATCGACGGCCTTACTTCGCTTGGCTAAAAACAATGACGGAGGTTCGCGGTGAACAGCATTACCAAACGTACCTCAAGCACATCGTCGCCGATGCCCTGGCCAAGGTGCCGCCAGGGGAGAGGGAAGTATTCGCGGCGATGTTTACGACGGAGGGAAAACCGGTGTCGCCAGAGCCGGAGCGCCTGGCCAAACGACCGGTGGTGAGGCAATGGACGATGGCGGACTTTGCCGGTCTTGAGGCTGGATTGGCCAAGCGCGACTTGGTCAATGGCCGGCGTGTGCTCAAGGCTGCGGCCTGCCTGGCGTGCCATCGATTTGGCGATGAGGGTTTGTTCGCCGGCCCGGATTTGACGGCGGTTGGGGCGCGTTTTGATGCCCGGGCGATGCTGGAGTCGATCCTAGAGCCGTCGCGGGTGATTGATGACAAGTACCGCAACGTGGCCATCACCACCAAGCAGGGCGAGTTGATCGCTGGGCGATTGGTGGCGGAGCGGGACAAGTCGCTACTGCTCGCCTCCAACCCGTATCACCCGATTTTCACGCGCGAAATTCAAAGGAGCACCATTGCCACGCGGAACAATTCCGGCTTTTCGCCAATGCCGGTGGGCTTGCTCAACAGCTTTGGCCGTGAGGATGTGTTGGATCTGCTGGCAGTCTTGAGGAAAGGGATGCCGCCGGCGCGTGGGGAGTAGGTCAGCGGCGGATTACTGGTTTCACCAGTTAGTCTTAGCGAATGAGCATCAGGGCCATTTCCGGGAGGACGTTGGCTTGGGATGTCATGGCCGTGGCGCTCCTGACCAGGATTTGGGATTTAGCGAGGAGTGTGGTTTCTTCGGCGATGTCAACATCCTTAATGCGGCTAGTTGCCTGCATCATGTTTTCCCTCTCGATCGCCAGAGCACCATTGACTTTATTGGTGTAAGACAACTGTGCCCCAATCTGCGCGCGATAATTAGCCAGCCCTTGAATGGCACCTTTGACGCTTTCTACGCTGCCGATTACCATTCCACCAGCAGGGCCGCTCCCGGTTCCAGGTCCGTACCAAGGATCTGCAGCGTTGTAGTCCACTTCGTATCCCGCATCCTCCAAAGCACCGACAGTAACTTTACTGAGTGGGGTCTCACCCGCATTTACCCATCCTGTCATGAGTTCATTGTCGAAATCATCTTCCTCCCAGTGACTGTGCTCCGTGCCAGCACCACCACCATCCTCCAAATTAAGTGTTGTTACTGAGGTGCCCATGATTTCGTTATATTGAGCAATTGCGTTCGTCCCACCGGCGGTGTAGGTGGTGGTGTTGAAATTAGTATGTGACGAGCTGAAGCCGACAGCATGCATTATCTCATGGATATAGGTAGCGTAGGCGGTGCCATTGTTGATCATGGAATCCAAGTCATCTTCATCAATGGTCATTTCCCCAGATGCAGCTAAGGAACCGCCCCAGCTTGTTTGCATACTTGCCGATGCTAAGTTGTTTCCAACTCCGTCGCCGGAGTCTTTAAGTTTTGCGGTAATTGTGTTGTCAATTGCCTGCCCTCCTGAGACATCCCCGATAATGATGGCTTCAACACGTCGAGCAGCTCTTTCTACAAGTGCCTTGTGTTTGGCTTGGAGTTCGGTTCCAGATGCATTTGTCTCAAACTTAACCTCGATCTTGTAGTCCCCGTTAGCACCTCGTCCAAGTCCATCAGCAACATTGTTTTCATTGAGTGTGGTTGATCCAGAGTCACCCGTGAACACCTTCCCCTCTGTGAAGAAAAGATCGACTCCGTTGAACGTTTTCCCAGCCATGTCGAAGATGCCCTCATCAAGTGAGTTGAATTCAAGTTCATAGGCACTTTTGTCGTCAGCCGTTTTTGTGACATCCTGATAGAGTACGGCCAATTCGTTCATTCGGGTTATCGCCGACTGCATTTTTTGAGCCAAGCCGTCTTGTGTTTGGAGCATTGACCTAAAATTTATATTATTCGATATCGCAGCATCAAGGCGCCTCACTTTAGAGTCGAGTTTCAGTGACTGAGCCAAGCCAGCTGCGTCGTCCTGTGGTTGAACGATTTTCGAACCTGACGACAGACATGCGCTTGGTATTACTATCCAAGTACATCGCTGCGCGACTAGCCGCTAAGTTCGTGTTAATTACCATTTAGACGATTCCGTTCGTCTTCCATTTTGTGAGCGTCCTTGCTCGAAATACCCTGTAAACGTTGGGTATTTCGCTGCTCAGGGAGATTTCTCCCCTTAATCAGCATGTTCTCTTTCGGCATATTCTTTAGTTTCTTCTAGTTTTTCCTGTTCTTCTGTTTCAGATACTGATTCATTTGCTGGGTTTG
>DASCOW010000104.1:0-4137 GCA_036012205.1 Verrucomicrobiota bacterium | reverse complement strand
CACCGGCGAACCGGTATCCATCAAGTCCCCTTTGGCCAAGGATATGCAGGTCGCCGTCAAGTACCTGCGCAAATACCTCCCACCCCTTACTTGAATGACGGCGTTGCTCTGTCACTGCGCTTGCAGCTTGGACTGTTCGAGGGCGATCCGTTTTTTCTGCCTGGATGATATGCTTAACTTTGCCGCAGCCGTATAGGCGTCGGAGGCTTCTTTTGTTTGCTTGGCCGCAGCCAGTAACTCGCCGAGTTTTTCCAGCAGAATCGGACTGCTGCTGATTTCGGGCAACTGCTGTAAATAGGCAATTGCCGCTGCAGGCGAAACCGCGGCAGCCAGGCCTTGGTTGACTGACAGCAGATGAAACCACTCCAACATCGGACTTTTTCGTTGCTCCAGTTCGGCTTTGACTTGTTCCGGCGGTTTTCCAAATGGGCGATATAGCGGATCGCCGACAAACACAGTCTGCCACGACAACGCACGACTCGCCGCGTAGCCGGCTTCGCCAAACGTGAATCCGTCCCGAATAAGCCGCGAAAAAAACAGTGGTAGTTTCGGGGTTAACTCGAGGTACGGCTCGAAAACTGTTCCAAAAGTGGCCGTGGCTCCTTTGTTGATGAACGGCCCGATCCATCGCGCGTGCGCGTCACGAATCATCGATCCGTTGAACGAATGCAAATGGTACGCAATCGCACCCGGCATGAATTCGACTGTCTTCTCCGCAAAAACACCCTCAACGTTGATCCCGTACCAACCGACATAAAAAGCAATGTGACTCGCAGGAAAACCGACTGACAGTGTCTCCGGTTTTTCATCGATCACTGTCGTGAAACCGCTCTGCTTCATAATCTCAGCAGTCTTGCGCAGACTGTCGTCGCCGACTTTGAATTGGCCCTTGGCTATCCCCCGTAGGTCAATGTAGGCACGACCCCAAAGACCGCCGGCTTCGGCGGCAATGGCGCGGTCAACCAAGCGCTTGGCCAAGTCGGGTGAAGGGCCATCGAGCCGTGCCACCATCAGCACGCCATTCGCAGGAGAGATTGCCTTGGCACTGGTCTGCCGGAAAACAGGGTTGCCGATGAACCCGAAGCGCTTTGGCGCTTTGCCAAGCTGCGGAAGCATCGCGAGTTCGCTATCCACGGAGGCCTCGTTGCGGCTTAGCGGAGGCGCTGCCTTGCTGCGCCCCACCTCGTTCAACGCATCATCCTTGTCCACCCGAATCGGCACTCCCCAGCATAATACAAGGTAACGGATTGAACCTGCTTTGCCGTCGAGCAACCGGCGCTTGATCAACTCGTCGGCCAACGGTTGCTCAAGTTCTGCCGCAAACTCCCGCCGTGAAATCGTGTGCCCACTCGACAGTGGCAACCCGATGAGCTGATCCGCCGGAACGCTGCGCAACTTGGCGTAATGCTCCGCAACATCCCTGGACTCCGGCAGCCTGCTGTTGAACAGCACCGCAACACTCTCCCCTTGGCCAAGTGCAGTGCAATGGGCCAAAACGGGGAGCGCAATCGAGAACAAAAAAAACTTCATTCCAAACAAAACGTCATCCCGTCGTAACCAAGCCGGACGCCGTCGGGCAACTCTGCCTCAACGGGATCGTGATCGTAGTAACCGGTCAAGTGGCACAGAACGGTTTCGTCTGCGCCGATGCGACGGGCCGCGGCGAGCGCTTCGTCGAGCGACATGTGTGAGGGATGCTGTTGTGGCCGCAGAGCGTCAAGGAGCACCAGTGACACCCCCTTGGCTGACTCGACAGCGGGCGTCATCACCTCCTTGCAGTCATTGTAATAAGCCAAACGCTTGGCGCCATGTTGTTCAAATAAAAAACCCAGCGAGCCCATGCTGCCGTGCGACTGTTCAAATGGCGTGATGCGCAGATCGCCCAACTCAAACGTTCCCTCGATATGGTGCGGTTCCGGCATGAAATAGCCCCGAATCATCGGCCCATTGAATGCGTAATGAAAAACCCGCCTCAAATCATGCATTGTCTTTTCATCAGCGTAAACCGGCAGCGGCCGGTTACCGTTGATTGTGCAAAACCGTCGACAATCGTCCAGTCCCATGATGTGGTCCGCGTGCGCGTGAGTGAACAAAACAGCGTCGACGTGCCGGATTCCCTCGCGCAGCGCCTGTGTTCGAAGATCCGGCGGCGTATCAATCAGCAGGTGGATTTCATCCGTCTCGATGTACATCGACGAGCGCGTCCGGTGGTTTTTCGGGTTGGCCAAAAACTCCGGTGGATAGTCGGCACCGATGATCGGCACTCCCTGCGAAGTGCCGGAACCGAGAATGGTCAGGTTGAATTTCACTGCGTTTTGTTTTGCGTCCGCACCGATCTGTTTCCACATTTACACGCGTCCGGCACATGCTGACCGATCTCCGAATCAAAAACCTCGCCCTCGTCAACGATCTGGCCATCCAGCTCGGCGCAGGCTATAACTCTATCACCGGCGAGACTGGTGCCGGCAAGTCGATCCTTATCGGAGCGCTCGGCCTTGTGCTAGGCGAGCGAGCGGATCGCACCCTCATTCGCGACGGCGACGACCATTGCTCGGTCGAGGCAATAATCGACGTCGCCGGTCTTGGCAAAGCATTTCATGTGCACCTCGAGCAAAATGGCATCGACCCGTGCGAGGAGAACCAGCTCGTTCTCAAGCGTAGTTTCTCCGCCGGCGGAGGCAACCGGCAGTTCGTAAACGGGTCACCAACCACGCTTAGCGTACTGGCCTCCATCGGTGAATGGCTGGTGGACATCCATGGGCCGCACGATCACCAGTCGCTGCTCAAAGCCGCGCGGCAACTCGAGATACTCGATGCCTACGGCGGCCTTGAACAACAGCGGGATGACTTTGCGGCGCTCGTCGATAAACGAGCCACGCTGACCGCGCAGAAGACCGAATTGATCGTCGACGAGGACGCTTATGCCCGCGAACTGGATCTGCTGCGGTTTCAGGTCAGCGAAATTGAGTCAGCCCAGCTTAAAGCAGACGAGGAACCGGAGCTTGAACAGGCGTTTCAGCGGGCCACCCACTCCGCCCGTTTGGCCGAGTTGGCTGTCGAGGCGCGTTGTCTAATCGACAACGATGAACCCAGCGTGACCGACTTGACGTCGGCACTCGGCCGCGCGCTGCAGGAGATGGCCGGGATCGATCCCGGGGCGGAAACTTTGCTTGCCGAGCAAAGTGCAATCAGTGGGCAGTTGACTGACTTGGGCGCCGCAGTGGCCGATTATGCCGAGCGGTTGAGCCTCGACCCTGTGCAAATGAAGCAAGTCGAGGAACGATACAACCTCGTGCAGACTCTCAAGCGCAAATACGGCTCGACACTGCACGAGGTGGTCGAGTTCGGAGCCAAGGCGGCCAAGCGCTTGACTGCCTTGGAGGGGCGCGACGAAGAGCTGTCCCGGCTCAACGCCGAGGCGGCAAAGCTGGCCGGGGAAATCCGTGCGCTTGGCCTGGCGCTGAGCGCTAAACGGAAGACCATTGCACCCAAGCTCGTCGAGGAGACAGAACACCAGTTGAACGACTTGGGATTTTTGCAGTCTCGTTTCGATGTAGAAATCATCGACTCAAGCAAACTTTATCAGACAGAGACGGCACCGGCGCGAACCGGCTTTGACCAGATCGGGTTTCTTTTCGCACCAAACCCTGGCGAGCCGTTCAAGCCGCTCAAGGCCATCGCGTCATCCGGCGAAATGGCACGAGTAATGTTGGCCCTTAAGACCGTGCTCGCCTCGCAGGACAGCATCCCGGTACTGGTATTTGACGAGGTGGATTCGAATGTCGGTGGAGAGACTGCCGCAGTGGTCGGCAAAAAAATGAAACAAATCGGCGCAAAACGACAGGTGCTCTGCATCACGCACTTGGCACCGGTCGCAGCGGCGGCTCATCGGCACTACCTCGTGTCCAAGGAAATCGTGGAGGGTCGGACACTGACACGGATCACGCAACTGGACGACAAGGCCCGCGTCGAGGAGTTGACCCGGATGCTCGGCGGGGGAGGTGCGGCCGCCCGACAACATGCCGAGGAACTCCTCAGCAAATAGCTCAAGCGCTTGGCCAAGCCTCCCCAGAGCTCATTGCTTAATAAGCCAAACCTCTGCCACCTGAACGCCACGACCGGTGATCCGTTGCCAAG
>DASCOW010000103.1:0-3441 GCA_036012205.1 Verrucomicrobiota bacterium | reverse complement strand
ACGTTGGGATCGATGGTGCAGAATGGGTAGTTCGCCGACTCCGCCTTGCGGGTGCGGGTGACGGCGTTGAACAGGGTTGACTTGCCGACATTGGGCAGCCCGACGATTCCAGCTTTTAGCATAAATTAATCTTCACTCGTAGCGGCAACAATCTGTTGCATCTTTTTTTTCAACTCATCGAGGCCAAGGTCGAAAGCGGCGGAGATTTCCACAACGTCCACTTGTCCAAGCTTGGCCTGAAATTCCTTCAGTTTTTCCGGTGCGACCTTCTCGTCCATCTTGTTCGCGGCTACCAGACGCGGTCGGCTCAGCAGCTCCGGGTTGTACTGCTCCAATTCGCTGAGCAGGTGTTCATAATCCTCCCAAGGTTCTCGTTCGTCGGTGCCGGCCATGTCGATCAACAGCACGAGCACGCGGCAGCGCAGGATGTGCCTGAGGAACGCGTGGCCAAGGCCAACATTTTCGTGCGCCCCCTCGATGATTCCCGGGATGTCGCACACGGTCAGTCGACTGTAATCGGCGAACTGCACGATGCCGATGTTCGGGTGTAGCGTGGTGAACGGGTAGGAGGCAATCTTGGGTTGGGCCGAGGAGATGGCCGAGAGCAGGGTGGATTTGCCGGCGTTTGGATAGCCTACGAGGCCAATTTCAGCCAGCAGGCGCAGCTCGAGTCGGTACTGACCATCCTCGCCCACCTCACCGTCCTGGGCAAACCGCGGCGCCTGTCGTGTCGAGGTGGTAAAATGCATGTTGCCCTTGCCACCACGCCCTCCCGCACACAATACAAACTGTTGAGCATGTTCTGTCAGGTCGGCTATGAGTTCCGGTTCCTCCGAACTGGTTTCGGGCGGTTCCTCCGTTTCGACTTCAAAGTTGATCTCGATCGCCTCCGCTTGGGCAAGCGAGCGGCGCACGGCCACATCCTGCTCATCAGCCGTTGGCTTGGGTATCGGAAGTTTCCACACCATCGTTCCGCACGGCACCTTGACGATAAGTTTTTTTCCGCCGCGCCCGGTTTTGCCCTTGCCTTCGCCGGGACGGCCATCCTTGGCGTAAAGATGGGGGGCATAGAATTGCGCAATGAGATTATTGATGTCGTGATCGGCCTGCAGGATGACGTCACCACCCCTGCCTCCATCACCGCCGCACGGCCCGCCCTTGGGCTTGAACGGTTCGTGCGAAAACGCGAGGCAACCGTTGCCGCCCTTTCCGGCTCTCGCCTGGATCTTGACTGAATCGACGAACATCGTGTGGTGGATACCAACCCTGCGTCGGGGTCGGATTAAAACAAAAATGGCGAGGCCCGTTGCCCCGCCATCCGAGATTGTAATTACGTCTGCTTAGTTCGCAGCGGCTTCTTCGGCCACCACGTTGACGCGTCGGCCGCCTTTGTCGAACTGCACGCGGCCATCAGTCAACGCAAACAGCGTCCAATCACGACCCATTCCGACATTGCGGCCAGGGTTAAACTTGGTGCCGCGCTGGCGCACGATTATGTTGCCGGCGATCACTACCTGCCCGCCAAACTTCTTCACGCCGAGTCGCTGGCTTGCGCTGTCGCGACCGTTTCGGGAACTGCCTTGTCCTTTCTTATGTGCCATGTCTTATGCGCTAATCTTGTTAATCTTGAGAACGGAAAGATCCTGCCGGTGCCCATTCTTGTTGCGGTATCCCTTACGGCGTTTCATTTTCCAGATCACGAGTTTTGGGCCACGCGTGTGTCGAACCACTTCGGCCTCGACCTTGGCGCCGTCTATCGTCGGCGTGCCGATCTTCACGGAGCCGTCCTGGTTCACCATCAACACCGAGTCGATCGTCAGCGCACTGCCCTCGTCGGCGTTCACTCGGTTCACCTCGATGGTGGCACCCTCGGTCACCTTGTATTGTTTGCCTCCCGTTTTTACTACTGCGTACATCTCCAAAAAGGTCGGGAAGCAGACCAGAACCATCGTCCCGTGTCAACCACTGTTTATGTTCTTTTATTTGGCAAATTCCTCCATTTTTGATCTACTCCCTCTTGGCCAAGAGAGTGCTCAAGTCTATAATTTGCCTCGCATGAGAACTCCAATTATCTTGTTGGCGGGTATTATTGCCGTCTTATCCGCTCCCTTGGTAGGCGCTTTGGCCAAGGCTGCCGATCGGCCTAACATCATCTTTTTCCTGTCTGACGACCATCGTTGGGATCGCATGGGCTGCGCTGGGCATCCGTTTTTGAAGACGCCGACGATGGATCGTCTGGCCGCGCAGGGGGTGCGTTTCAGCAACATGTTCGTTACTACGTCGATCTGCGCCGCCAGCCGGGCCACTCTCCTGACCGGCCTCTACGAGCGGACGCACCAGTTCACCTTTGGCACGCCAGCAATTGTCGGCAAGTTCAGTCAGGCGAGCTATCCTGCGGTGTTGCGCGGAGCGGGTTATCGCACCGGATTTATCGGCAAGTTCGGTGTCAAAGTCGCGCAGGTAGACCGCGAGGCGATGTTTGATACCTTCCAGCCAATCGGCCGCAACCCCTACTTGAAAAAGCAGCCGGATGGTTCGCTGCGCCACGAGTCCGAGTTGGCCGGTGACCGCGCGATCGAGTTTATCAACCAACAAAAGGGCAATGCCCCGTTTTGTCTGTCTGTCAGTTTCAACGCTGCTCATGCCGAGGACGGTGACAAGCGACCGGGCATCGGGCACTTCCCCTGGCCAAAGGCGGTTGACGGCATGTACGAGGATGTCGAGATCACCGCGCCGCGCCTGTCCAACCCGAATATTTTTCAAAGCCACCCGCAGTTCATGAAGGATTCGATGAATCGCATCCGCTATTTTTGGCGATGGGACACGCCTGAGAAATACGCGACCAACCTGCGTGCCTACTACCGCATGATCAGCGGCATCGACCATGTCATGAACCGCGTGATACAGCACCTCGATAAAGTGGGTGTGGCCAACAACACCATCATCATCTTCTCAGGCGACAACGGCTACTACGAGAGCCAGCGCGGCTTCGCCGGCAAATGGTCGCACTACGAGGAGTCGCTTCGTGTGCCGCTGATTATTTACGATCCACGTGCCGCAATAAAACAACGCGGCAAAGTGGCCGCCCAAATGGCGCTCAACACCGACATCGCCTCGACCATTCTTAGCTACGCTGGTGCCAAAGTGCCAGGGCACTATCAGGGTCGCAGTCTGCAGCCCATCGTGAACGGCAACTCACCGAACGACTGGCGCAAAGACACCTTCTGCGAGCACCTGATGGAAAATGCCGCCATTCCCAAGTGGGAGGGAGTGAGGGGCCGCCGCTACGTTTACGCTCGCTACTTCCAGCAGGAACCGCCGTACGAATACCTGCACGACCTGCGAAAAGACCCGGATCAATTGCAGAACCTCGTCGACGATTCTGCGCACGCCAAAATCCTCAAGCGCCTGCGTAAACGCTGCAACACCCTGCGCGACGAG
>DASCOW010000102.1:0-2817 GCA_036012205.1 Verrucomicrobiota bacterium | reverse complement strand
TCATTTTGGACTTTGCCGGGTTCGGACGTGCCCGTAGGTTTTGCACCGGAACGTGACCGAGTGAAAAAGTTGAAATTAAATCAGGTTTACATCGTGGCCAACGGCGATTTGCGGCTGTCGGCGAATCAGGTCTGCTGGGCGGAGCAATCGAAAATGGAGGCGACACTGGCCAAGGCGCTCAAGGCTGAGGGCTGGACGACTGTGCGTGCCCATGCGTACGACCGCAATAAGAGGCACGGGTTCATCGACTCGCAGAAGCGCGGCTTGGAGGTGTTTAGGGCGATCGATCCTGATGCGCCGCTAATCGTCGCCGAGTGCGTTTGGCAATACAGCCAGCATGTTTTGCCGGGGCTCTCGACGCATCGCGGCCCGATCCTCACGCTGGCCAACTGGAGCGGCACTTGGCCGGGCCTCGTCGGCATGTTGAACCTGAACGGATCGCTCACCAAGATGGGCGTAGAATACAGCACGTTATGGAGTGAGAAGTTCACCGACAAATATTTTAGGGCCGGTCTGCGGCAGTGGCTGGGCGAGGGTAGGGTGACGCATGACCAGAGCCACGTGCGGAGCCTCGACCTGCTCAAGCTGCCGTCCGCCGAGGCGCGGCTTGGCCAGGCCGCTGCGCAGCGACTGCGCAGCGATAAGGCAATCATGGGCGTGTTCGACGAGGGTTGCATGGGCATGCACAACGCTATCATTCCGGACGAGTTGCTCAACCCGACCGGACTGTTTAAGGAGCGCCTGAGCCAGTCGGCGTTGTTTGCCGCGATGGGTGAGGTGAGAGATGCCGACGCCGGGGTTGTTTACGCCTGGTTAAAGAGGAAGGGCGTAAAATTTCGCCTCGGGCCAGATGATGAGAGCGATCTCACTGAGGCGCAAGTGCTGCAGCAGTGCAAAATGTACATCGCCGCTGTGCGGATTGCCGACGAGTTCGGCTGTGCGACAATCGGCATCCAGTACCAGCAGGGGTTGAAGGACCTGACGCCGGCCAGCGACCTGGCCGAGGGGTTGTTGAACAACGTCGACCGTCCGCCGGTGCGCGATGACAGAGGGCGCGAGTTGTTCGCCGGGCAGGCGGTGCCGCATTTCAACGAGGTGGACGAGTGCGCCGGGCTAGATGCTCTGGCGACGAATCGGCTGTGGACGGATTTGGGGTGGCAGCCGGAGAACACGCTGCACGACCTGCGTTGGGGAGCGCCTTGCAAGATTAACGGGCGCAGCGAGTACGTGTGGGTGTTTTTGATTTCCGGAGCTGCGCCGCCGGCTCATTTCGTCGGCGGCTGGAAGGGGGCTTCAAGCGAGCGTCAGCCGCCGATGTATTTTCGGCTGGGCGGCGGCACTCTAAAGGGCGTGTCCAAGCCGGGTTGGATTGTCTGGAGCCGGGTGTTTGTGATGGACGGCGAACTGCAGTGCGACATCGGGGTGGCTGAGGTGGTGAAACTTCCGCAGAAGGAAACCAACCGGCGCTGGCGCGAGACCACGCCGCAATGGCCGATTATGCACGCGGTGCTCAAGGGCGTTTCGCGCGACCAGATGATGGCACGCCACAAGTCGAACCATATCCAGGTCGTGTATGCTCCAGGCGAAAAAGCCGCGCACAAGGGCGCTCGTATCAAGGCGGCCATGCTTGCCGAGATGGGGCTGCAGGTGCAGCTTTGTGGCGAGGTTGCGTTGAAATGAACAATGACCGATGAACCGACTAAACCGGCGCCAGGCGGCATCGCCGCGTGGCGTTGGCCAAGCGTGATCGTGTTGCTTGCCGCGCTTGGCCTAGTGGCTTTCGTATATCTCATCAAGACCCCGGAGCGCATGATAGAGACAGCCGGCAGGGGAGCCGCCGGGGTGGCCAGCGCACTCGACGATGCGGCGGCCAAGTTTCGCCAGGGCAACATCACCGAGACATTCGTCTCCAGCCTGCCCAGAATGGAGAGCGAGCAGGGTGGATTGCTGGAGTTGGCCAAGGTCACCGCGACCGAGACATTTCGCAGCGAGGACGAACTAACCTACGACTTCACTTGGTTTGAGATCGATGCCGGAACCACCACCACTGAGATTCGCGTACCGGTGACTTACCGGTACCATTTGCGGATGCGCGATGTGTGGCGACTATCGGTGACGAACTCGGTCTGTATCGTGCACGCGCCGAGGATTTATCCCAGCCAGCCGCCGGCAATCCACACGGACCAGATGGAAAAATCGTCGGACGAGGGCTGGGCGCGTTTCAACGTCGACGAGCAAATGGCCAAACTCGAGAAAACCATTACGCCAACCATCCGCAGTTATGCAGGTGACGAGCGGCACTTCGATGTGGTCCGGGAAAACTGCCGGAAGACCGTGTCGGAATTCATCGAGGACTGGCTGCTGCGCGAAGGCCAATGGGGCGATGATCGACTGCGCGTCGTTAAGGTGTATTTCCCGGGTGAAGGGGAGCCGGCTACGGCAGTTGTTCAGGACGGTTCTGAAGGGCAAAGCCGCGATTGAATGTGAAACCTTTCCGGCTCCGCCCATCCATCAGTGGCAACCTCAGCCGTGGTGGCCTGCTGAGTAAGCGGGGGATTGGCTTTCCATTCGCACCCTTGGCTGTTTGAATGGTGGCGTGACGAGGGAAGAGATTCTTCAACATTTCAAGGACACCGGCGCGCTGCTGGAAGGGCACTTTATTTTGCGTAGCGGGTTGCGCAGTCGGCAGTTTTTCCAGTGTGCCCTTGCGCTGCAGCATATGCCAAGCGTTGAGCGGCTTGGTTTGGCGTTGGCCGACAAACTTCGCGGCTACGACTCGGTGACTGTGCTGGCTCCGGCGATGGGCGGCCTTGTGAT
>DASCOW010000101.1:0-2214 GCA_036012205.1 Verrucomicrobiota bacterium | reverse complement strand
CATGAAGATCGACGTGTAGCCGCGGTAGTTGATCTGCTTCAGCGCGCGGACGGCGGGCGTGAAGTCAAGGCCTCCGCGGCCGGGCATCTGGAGTAATTCCTGTTCCTTGGGTAGTTTCTTGTGGCAGCCCATGCCGTGTTGCCAAGCGTAAAACATGACCATGCGATTGCCGAGCGAACGAATCAGCGCAGCCAGGTCTGTGGCACCTTGGCCAAGCGACTCGAGATGGTATGGAGCCAGCGCGATGCCAATGTTTTTCGAGGGCGCCAACTCGGCGAGCCACTTGATCGAGTCGGGCGTGTTGATGAGGTTGCTGGAGTGGTTCTCGATGCTAAGGGTAATCCCGGCCGCCTCGGCGGCGGCGATGTGCGGTTTCATTTTGTCGGCAAAAGCCTTCACAGCGGCTTTGAGTTCATTCCCTTCAAGTCCCTTCGGGCCGCTGCCGCCGCAGACCAGCAGCTTACCGCCCAGCTTGGCGCACACATTCATTTCCGACTGCAGCTTGAACGGACCAAGGTCGTAGCGCGTGATGCAGCCAAGCCGGACATTGTGTTGTTTGAGCATCGCCGCGAATTTATCGTGCCCCATTTCCTCCATCTGTTCGCGCTGGTTGCCGTGGACGCGCGGCCAGATATCGATCGTGTTAGCGCCAGTTTTTTGTGTCTCGGGGACGATCTCGCCCAGCGGCAGCGTGCCGTACATTGATGACGACAGGATGTAGTTGAGCCGGAAGCCCGCCTTGGCCACGGCGCCAGGGATGCCGACTGTGGCCAGCCCTGCAGTTGTTGTCTTGAGGAAGTGTCGCCGGGAAACTGTCGATTGGCCGGCAGGTTTCCACTTGGCCAAGTTTTGTTTTTGATGCAGGTTCACGTTGAATGGTTGCTGGAAGCGGGGAGCTTGTCAGTTTTTCCGATCAACTGCACTCCTAAACGCCTAGTAGCCACGCGAATCTACGCTCGACGCAGTATCTGGCAGGCGACAGCGTGAGTATGTCGGATTGGGTGCCCGGTGTTTAGCGCTCGCTAATGGGCTTGAACATGAGGTCATCCGGGCCATCGTAGACGCCACTCGGACGGATGAGGCGGTTGTCGGCCAGTTGCTCAAGCACGTGTGCGGTCCAGCCGGATGTGCGCGCGATGGCGAAGATCGGCGTGAAGAGATCGGTCGGGATGCCGAGCGAGTAGTACACAGTGGCCGAGTAGAAATCGACGTTTGGGTAGAGGTTCTTTTCTCGGAGCATGATTTCGGCGATGCGCTCGCTCATGTCGAGCCACTTGGTTTCGCCGAGTTTGCCGCTGAGTTTCTGGGCCATGCGCTGCAAGTGTGGCGCGCGTGGATCGAGAACCTTATAAACACGGTGCCCAATGCCCATGATTTTCTTTTTATTTTCCAGGCAGTCGGCGACGAATTCGTCCACCTTGTCGACACTGCCGATCTCCTGAAGCATTTTGATGACGCCCTCGTTGGCACCGCCGTGTAGCGGGCCCTTGAGCGTGCCGATGGCGGAGGTGATGGCGGAGTACATGCCGCTGAGTGTGGCAATGGTGACGCGCGCCGAGAAGGTTGATGCGTTCATGCCGTGGTCAGCGTGCAGAATGTAGCACATGTCGATGGTTTTTTCCTTTTCTTCAATCGGTTTTTCGCCGTCTACGAGGTAAAGGAAGTTCGCCGCCTCGCCGAGAGAGGGATCGGAATCGGGTAGTGGCTTGCCTTGGCGGGCTAGATGGAAGTAGGCAGTGATGACCGGTACTTGTGCGATAAGTTTGATGGCGCGAGAGGTTTGATCCTCTATAGAATTCTGGGCCTCGGGTGGTTCGTAGCAGGCGAGGGCGGAGACTACAGTGCGGATGGCCCGCATTGGTGAGGCTTCCTTCGGGAGGTTTTTGATCAGGTCCAACACTCCTCCGGGTAGCTCGCGGGCTCCAGCCAGTTCGGCCTTGAGGGCGTCGAGTTCGGATTGGTTCGGCAGTTTCCCGCGATGAAGCAGGTGCACCACCTCCTCATAGGTAGCATTACCGGCCAACTCGTTGATGTTGTAGCCCCGGTAAATCAGCTCTCCATCCAGGCCGCGCACACTACTGAGTTTCGTGGTTGCGGCGACGACGCCTTCCAATCCTTTTGTGGGTGCAGGTTTTTCTGTATCGCTCATATTGTAAAATTCTGTGGAGAAACCCCTTTGAACGGGCCAGAGACCCTAAAATAAAACGGTTTTCA
>DASCOW010000100.1:0-4404 GCA_036012205.1 Verrucomicrobiota bacterium | reverse complement strand
CTCGGTGACGGTGCCCTGCTCTTCGCCACCCGCCGGGGTCGCACCGGCCGAGGTGCCGAAACCGCCAAAGATGACATTGGCCAGGCTGCGGTTCATTGCACGGCACATGATGTAGCTCAGGATCGCGCCGCTGCTGCCCACCAATGCACCGGTGATGATCAGCAGGTCATTGTTCAGCATGAAACCAGAGGCAGCGGCCGCCCAGCCGGAATAGCTGTTAAGCATCGAAACAACCACCGGCATGTCCGCGCCACCGATCGCCATGACGAGATGCACGCCAAGCACAAACGATATCGCTGTGAGAATAATTAGCGCAGTCAATCCATCCATCCCGTTGGCGGCGACAAAGTGCACTCCAAGCGGCCAGACGCAGGCAATCAGCATGATGGCGTTGACCAAGTGGCGTCCCGGCAGCAGCACCGGCCTGCTCCCGATGGAGCCGCGCAGCTTTCCAAACGCCACGACCGAACCGGCGAACGTCACGCTACCGATAAACACGCCAAGCAGTATTTCAACCTGATGAACGATGTCGTGGGCCTTGGGGCCGTGGTCGACATAGCTGGCCAAACCAATCAGCACCGCTGCCAATCCTCCGAAGCTGTTGAGAATGGCCACCATTTCCGGCATGGACGTCATCTGTACGCGCAGCGCCAATACCGCACCGATCAGCACTCCGGCAAACATCATCGGGATGAGCCATGCGAAGTTTGTTATGCCGGAAAGCAGCGTCGCGGCAACAGCAACCGTCATGCCGATGATTCCGTAAAGGGTGCCGCGCTTGGCTGTGTCCTGCTTGGACAAACCACCGATGCTCAGCACGAACATCATCCCAGCCACAAGATAGGCCGCCATCAACAGGCCGGTGGGTATCACGGAATCTGACTGTGAAACGGTTGCCAACGTCATTATCTGTGGAACATTTTAAGCATGCGCCGGGTGACGAGAAATCCGCCCGCAACGTTGACCGTAGCAATCAGCACAGCCAAGCCGGACAAGGCCAACACCGCCGGGTTGTCGCTTGAGATAAACAACATGCCGCCCAGGACGATGATGCCGCTGATGGCGTTGGTTACACTCATCAGAGGTGTGTGCAGCGCTGGAGTGACATTCCACACAACCATGTAGCCAACGAAACAGGACAGCGTGAACACGGTCAACTGATCAAGAAACTCGCTCGAGCCGTTCCAGCCAAGAGCCAGCAGCGCAAGACAAGCGAATCCCAGCAACACTGCGGGGAGTGACGATTTGACGGTCACCTTTTCAGTATCCGGCTGTACCGCTGCCGGCTTCGACTTGGGCGGTGACGGTGGATTGGCTGATTGGGGTGGTGGCCATGTAATTTCCCCGTCGCGCACCACGGTCGCACCCCGGACAATTTCATCGTCAAAATCGAGTTCAAACTTCCCGCTGCATCCAAGCAGGCCAAGCAGCTTGACCAGATTGTTGCCGTAAAGCGTGCTCGATTGTGTCGCCAACCGGCTGGGTAGATCAGTGTAGCCAAGGAGGATCACGCCGTGCTCGACCACTTTTTCGTTTGGTCGGGTCAACTCGCAATTCCCGCCGCCCTCAGCTGCAAGATCCACAATCACGGAGCCTTCCTTCATGCTGCGAACCATCTCCTCGGTAATGAGAACGGGGGATTTTTTACCAGGAATCATCGCCGTTGTGACGATGATGTCCACCTCTGCGGCCTGCTCGGCGAAGAGCTTCATCTCAGCCTCGATGAACTCCTTGCTCATCACCTTGGCATAGCCGCCCTCGCCGGTTCCGTCCTCCTCGAATTCCAACTCCAGAAACTCCGCTCCCATGCTCCTGACCTCGTCCTTCACAGCGGGGCGAGTGTCGAACGCACGCACGATGGCCCCGAGCTTTACTGCAGTACCAATGGCCGACAACCCAGCAACACCGGCCCCAATGACCAACACCTTGGCCGGTGGCACACGACCGGCAGCAGTGATTTGACCGGTAAAAAAACGCCCAAACTCACCGGAAGCCTCGACCATTGCGCGGTAGCCGGCGATGTTGGCCATTGAGCTGAGCGCATCCATCGACTGCGCCCTGGAAATACGGGGCACGGCATCCATTGCGACAGCGTTGATCCTGCGCTTGGCCAAGCGCTCAAGCAGCTCGTTGTTTTGCGCTGGCTGCATAAAACTAATCAGCGTCGCACCCTTGCGGATGAGCTCCACTTCATCAACCTGCGGCGGCCGCATCTTGAGAAGGATGTCTGTCTTGGCCCAAAGGTCAACTGCAGAGATCACAGACGCACCGGCCTGTTCGTAGAGGGCATCGGAGAAATTGGCGGCATCGCCCGCGCCGGCCTCGACGGCCACGTCAAAGCCGAGTTTGATGAACTTGGTCACATTCTCCGGAGCCGCCGCAACACGGCATTCCCGGGCTACAGTTTCCTTTGGAATTCCAATTAACACGGTCTGATTTGAAGCAAGTGATCGCCAAATTGCCAAACTTAATCCGGCTGGTCGTTGATCGATGGTTCCCCAACTAAAGCAGCGTTGAAAGTAACAGAAGCTCATAGCCTTTCAAGCCCATAAACTTCTGCGACTGCAAAGCCAATCCCCTACCCAGAACAATTGTGCTACGGGTGGGCCGAGCCAGCGCTTGGTTAAACGCCGGCGAGGGCGCTGCCCTGCGTAACGCCGGGAGCGGGGAGGAGGCTGAAACCGGTGAGGTGCTGGTCGATGGCGCGGGCGGCGCCGCGACCCTCATTGATGGCCCACACGACAAGGGACTGACCACGCCGACAGTCACCGGCAGCGAAGACACCTTCCACATTGGTGGTGAATTCGCCATGCGCACCAGCAAAAGTTTGCCAGTTGCCGCGCGGGTTTTGGCTCTCGATGCCGAGCATCTCGCCGACTTCAAGTTCCGGGCCGACAAAGCCGGTGGCGAGCAACACGAGATCGGCGGGCCATTCCTTTTCGGAGCCCTCCACTTCACTGAACGGGGCGCCGCCTTCGACAGGTTTGGACCAGTCAACTTCCACGGTTTTCACGGCCTTGATGTGGCCGTTTTCATCGCCGACAAATTCCTTGGCGAGAATATGATACGCGCGCGGATCGTTGCCGTTCTTGGCCTTGTTTTCCTCGTGCGAATAATCGAGGCGGTAGATGCGCGGCCACTGCGGCCATGGGTTGTTCGGGGTACGCTCAGCGGGCGGTTGGTCGAGCAACTCGAAATTCACCACGCTCTTACATCCATGACGCAGCGAAGTGCCGATGCAGTCCGCGCCGGTGTCGCCGCCGCCGATAACGATGACGTGTTTATCCTTAGCCGAAGTGTACGTTTTGTCCTCGAGATTGGAATCAAGCAAGCTCTTCGTGTTACGAGTGAGGAAATTCATTGCGAATTGAATGCCGTCGAGATCGCGACCGGGATTGCGGCCCGTGGGATCGAACGGCTTGGTCGCACCGGTAGCCATCAATAGCGCGTCGTTATCCTTCAGCAAATCGTTGGGATCGATGAACTGCATCTTGCAGCCGCGCTCCTCCATGATTTGCGTCATGTGGCCGGAGGCGAAATTCTCCTTTTTGCCGACGTGCGCGGAGGTGACAAATTTAACGCCTGCCTCGCGCATCAAGTCGATACGGCGCTCCACGACGCCTTTGTCGAGCTTCATGTTCGGGATGCCGTACATCAGCAATCCGCCAACGCGGTCCGCGCGCTCGTAAACGGTGACGGTGTGGCCGACTTTGTTCAACTGGGCCGCAGCCGCCAAACCGGCGGGGCCGGAACCGACGATGGCAACTTTCTTGCCGGTGCGCTCGGTGGGCGGCTCAGCGCTCACCCAGCCCTCGTCGAAGGCGCGATTGATGATCGTGTTCTCGATGTTCTTGATGGTCACCGGCGGGTTGGTGATGCCAAGCACGCACGATCCTTCGCATGGCGCGGGACAAACACGGCCGGTGAACTCTGGAAAGTTGTTCGTCTTGTGTAGCCGGGCAATCGCCTCGCGCCAACGACCCTGATAAACGAGATGATTCCACTCGGGGATGAGATTGTCCACCGGACAGCCGGTGCCGGATTGACAAAACGGCACGCCGCAATCCATGCAACGCGCACCCTGCGTCTGCAGGTGATCCTCGCCCGGCGTGGTGTTAATTTCACTGTAATCGTTCAAACGCTCCAGCGAATTGCGATACGGCACCACCTCGCGCTCGAACTCCATAAATCCTGTTGGTTTACCCATTGAAAAATTGGTTAAGCGACCAGTTCCTGTTCGCGTTGTTTGCGTTCGGTAAGCACACGTTTGTAATCGGTCGGCATCACTTTCACAAATTGGCCAAGCGCAGTGCCCCAATTATCAAGCACCCCTGAGGCCACGGTGGAACCGGTACGCTCGACGTGTTCCTTGACGAGGTTTTGCAGTTCAGCAATATCCTCGGA
>DASCOW010000099.1:0-3079 GCA_036012205.1 Verrucomicrobiota bacterium | reverse complement strand
CGACTTCTGGCTCGGGAAGCTCCGGCATGTCGCCCGACTCGGGGGTTGTTTCCGTTTCGTCCTTGACCTCGGTGAGTTCTTCCGGCTTGGCCTCGGGAATCTCTTCTTTTGGCTCCTCCGGCTTGGTTTCCTCTTCCGGCTTGGTTTCCTCTTCCGGCTTGGTTTCCTCTTCCGGCTTGGTTTCCTCCTCCAGCTTGGTTTCCTCCTCCAGCTTGGTTTCCTCTGCGACTTGGCCAAGCTCGATAAAATTGGCAGCAACGTAGGCATATGCTCCGGCGGGGTGCTCGATTTCAATCCAGTCGCCGCCGGTGCGTTTTTCCTTCACAGCATCGCCCTTGACCAAGCGTCCGACGATACTGAATCGCTCACTGCCGCCGGCTCGGACATTGAGCTTTTTGGCGGTTACTTTGCCCTCCTTGACGAAGCTCGTGTGTACCCATGTCTGGCCGGCGGCCGGCATGGCGATCTTGAGCCAATCCACCGGTTCGCCCTTGCGCGGCGGGGCTACGGTCACCTTGGCCAGCACAGTAACCTTGTCGCCCTTGCGAAGTTGGGTGACGCGCTCGCCGATCAAGCTGGCACGAGCGCGGACGTTTACGCGGTCGGCTGAGACGGTGCCCGGTTCAGTGGGGGTGACTTCGCTAACGACATCTTTCGCGCTCGAGCCTGAAACGGCCACGAGCCATGCCAGCGCTGGGATGAGGAAACGGTCAAGTGCTTTCATTGGACGCCGAGTGTGAAACGTCCCACCACCGGTGTCAATTCCGCCGAGGAGGTCTTGGCATTTTTCCGGGCGGCTTGAGGCACGACGCGATCTCGGCGCGGTTGAGCAGACGCCACCTGCCAAGCGGCAGCTCGCCCAATTTCACCGGCCCGACGCTCACCCGCTGCAGGCGCAACACACGGTAGTCAAGCGCTTTAAACATCCGGCGCACCTCGCGGTTTTTGCCCTCGGCCAGCACCAGTTCCGCCTCGCTGCGGGTGTTATTGGCGGAGAGCAGGCGCGCGCGCTTGGCCTTCAAGAATTCTCCCTTGTCGCGCAGGCCGCTCGTGAGCTGCTTCAGCGCATCCGTCTCAAGCCGCTTGGCCAGGGTTACTCGGTAGGTCTTGAGCAGTCCGTGGCTCGGATGTGCAACCTTTTGGCAAAACTCCCCGTCGTTGGTCAGCAAGATCAGTCCCTCGCTGTCAGCGTCGAGTCGGCCAATGGTAAAGAGATGTCCCCAGTCCGCCGGCAACAGGTCGAACACCGTCCGGCGCTCATGCGTGTCGCGGCGGGTGCAGAGAAACTTGGCCGGCTTGTTGAGGGCGACGAAGCGCTTGGCCAACGGCCTGAGCGGCCGCCCGTCGAGCGACACTTCGTTTTTGGCGGGATCAATCTTTGTGCCGAGCAGCCGGACGACTTGGCCATCGACGACGACGCGCCCGGCGAGGATCAGTTTTTCGCCTTCACGGCGCGAAGCCACTCCGGCTTCGGAGATGAATTTTTGCAGACGAACCATCACCGCCGAGGAAGAGTGTGTGTGGTGGGGCCGATGGCGGGCGAGCGCGAATTCTGGCGACGATTACTCCTCCGGCTTGGTCTTTTTCAGGCCGGTGATGCGGTCACCCTCCTTGAGTTCACCGCGTTTGCGCAGCAGTTCCACGCGCTCATAACGGGTGAGCACTGTACGCTTGGCCTCAGCGGCGCCTCCGACTTTCAAGCTGGGATGTTGTGACATTTTCCTAAAAAATAAACGGTTTGGAGTCTCTCCGCCGGAAAGCGGGCGCGGGAACCTACCACACCCCGCTCCAATTGCAACCGGATATTTACTACAAATGCAGGCTTTTCTGCTTCTACCTCAAAGGGCACGCTTGGCCGAGTGCTACTTCCGTCGTGACGTTGTTTTCTACCAAAACCAGTCTCAACTTACTTGGCTTCGTTGCTGCCTTGCCCTTGGCTCGCTCTGAGGTGCCGGATATCCGCTCGGTCAAACTGGACCTCACCATCCCTAGGCTGGAAACCAGCCAACCGGGTGTCGGCAGGCGAGTGAAGCAGACTTTCCCCGGCTACGAGCAGACCGGCGTTTATCATGTCACCTATCTGCCGTCCGATTGGGTACAAGGCAAAAACTATCCAGTACTTGTTGAATATGCCGGGAACAAATACCACGGAGCCAACGGTGACATTAGCACCGGCCGGCCCGAAGGCAGCAAGATGGGTTTCGGAATCTCCGGCGGACGCGGCTTCATTTGGGTATGCCTGCCTTATCTCAATGCTGCCGGAGATGATATTGCGCTCACTTGGTGGGGTGACGCAAAAAATCGCACCGCAAGACCGACGTTGGATTACTGCCAAAAAGTTGTCCCATGGATTTGCGAACAATTCGGAGGCGACCGTGACCGCATCGTCCTCTGCGGATTCTCACGCGGCGCCATCGCCTGCAACTACCTTGGATTACACGACGACGAAACCGCCAAACTCTGGCGAGCCTTCATTCCGTACAGCCACTACGACGGCATCGCCACTTGGCCTTACCCTGCCTCAGACCAAGATTCCGCCCTAGGTCGACTCAAGCGTCTGGCCAAACGCCCGCAATTCATCTGCCACGAAATCACTGACTCCCAACTCAACCTTGCTGCGACAAAAAAATGGATCGAAGCCACTGGTCTTACTGAACACATCACTTTTACCGAAACCGGTTTCCGCAACCACAACGACGCTTGGCTCCTCCGCCCTAGCCTCGCTCGCAAAAAACTTAGAACTTGGCTGCAGGACGCACTATCCCTCAGCCACTAATGCCTCTCGAAGGCAAATTCCGCATTGCGTCGGAGCGATGTATGACTAGACTTTCCCACCGCTCGCTTTGTTTGTCGACATGAGCCACAAGGAACAATTTTCCCGCGAAGATATCCCGGACGAGTTGCGCCAGCAGTTCGCTGTGGTGCAGCGGCGGCTGTGGTGTGTGGAGACGACGATGGCGGTGTGCCTCGCTGCCGCCGGCTTGTTCGGTTCGTATCTCGTCCTGTTTTTCTCCGACCGCCTTTGGGACAGCCCGGGCTGGCTGCGGCTTGGCCTGCTCACCGCCGGCGTCGGCATCAC
>DASCOW010000098.1:0-3777 GCA_036012205.1 Verrucomicrobiota bacterium | reverse complement strand
CTTGAGGTTCATCGTCTTGGGCCGGCCATGGTCGATCGCCAGCGAGTTGACGCTGAACGACGTGGCCAGTTGCGTGAACTTGTAGAGCTTGTTGATGACCACCTTGGGCACGGCGTCGCGCTTGAGCTCGACGACCACCCGCGTGTTCTCGTCCGACTCGTCGCGCACAGCGGAGATGTCGGTGATCGTCTTGTTGTTGGCCAGCTCCGCGATCTTTTGGACCAATGTGGCACGATTGACCATGTACGGAATCTGCGTGATAACGATCTGCTCGCGGTTGCCCTTGAGCTGCTCAACGCCAACGCGGCCGCGCTGCTTAATGCTGCCCCGGCCAGTCTTGAAATAGTCGCGGATCGGATCCAGCCCGACGGCGAGACATCCGGTCGGAAAGTCCGGCCCCTTGATGAACTGCATCAGGCCCTCAATGGTGATATCTGGGTCATCGACCTGCGCGCAAATGCCATCGACGATCTCGCCGAGGTTGTGCGGAGCGATACTTGTCGCCATGCCAACGGCAATGCCGGTGCCGCCGTTGACGAGCAGGTTCGGGAACGCCGCCGGGAACACGGTCGGCTCCTCCCGAGTCTCGTCGTAGTTGGGCATCCAATCGACGGTGTCCTTGTCCATGTCGATCATCAGCGCGTGGCCAAGGTGCGTGAGGCGAGCCTCGGTGTAACGCATGGCGGCCGGTGGGTCGCCCTCGACAGAGCCGAAGTTCCCCTGCCCGTCGACAAGCGTTCCGCGCATCGACCACGGTTGCGCCATGTTGACGAGTGTCGGGTAAATCGTTGCCTCGCCGTGGGGGTGATAATTGCCGCTCGTGTCGCCGCAGATTTTGGCGCACTTGCGGTAATGCCGGCCGGGTGAGAGGTTCAGGTCGTGCATCGCGAGCAGGATGCGGCGCTGCGAAGGCTTGAGCCCGTCACGCGCATCCGGCAGCGCGCGCGAAATGATTACCGACATCGAGTAGTCGAGGAACGAGTTTTTGATTTCGTCCGCGACGTTGATGGTCTTGATTTCTTCGCTGGCTGCAAACAGCGGCGTGTTGCTTGCGGGTAGTGGATCGTTGTCCTTGGAATCTGCCATGGGTCTCTAAAAAATTTCTGCGGGCTGCTTCGAATCAGACGTCGAGGTTGCGGACGTTGAGCGCGTTTTCCTGTATGAAATGCCTGCGTGGCTCAACCTCCTCGCCCATAAGTCGGGTGAACATCTCGTCCGCCTCGACGGCATCCGTCTCCTCCACTCGCAACAGTTTGCGCGTCTCCGGCGACATGGTTGTCTCGAAAAGTTCCTTCGGGTTCATCTCGCCCAATCCCTTGAATCGCTGGATCTGAAGCCCCTTCCGGCCGACATCCACGATCGCCTCGAGGATTTCCGAAATCGAAAACAACCGGCGCGCGGTGGCGTTGTCGCCCTCTCCCTGGATAATCTCGAACAGCGGCTCGTCCTGTGCAGAGTAATGATCGACGCTCAGGCCCTTACGATTGAGTTTGGCGAGAATCTCCTCGATCGCCGTGTGCTCGTGAAGCTCCACGTGTCGTGCACGGCGGCGCGGCCCTTCTTTTTTCTTGGCCTTGCGACCACGCCTGGCCGGCTCGACTTCCTCAGCCAAAGGCTCGGTTTCAGATTCTCCCTCCTCTTGGTCAAGCGCCTGGTCTTCCTCATCATCATCTTCGCCAAACAGGCCAAGGTCGGGGTTCGCCTGGCCAAACTTGGCCAAGGTGTCCTCGGTTTGAAAATAGTGCAACGTCTCCTTGTTCCCTTCCCAAATCTTCACCAGGTGGCTTGGAAGCAATTTCTTCTTCGCGTCGCGCTGCTCAAGGTACTCGGTGAAGTCGCCTCCATGCCGCCGGATAGCCCGCGCAAACTTGTCGAGCGACTGCAGCAACTCGAGAATCTCGCCAAGCTGTTTCTTCGCCACCTCCTTGCCATTCTCCAGGCTGCGCAGGCGCACGTCCTCCGAGCCAAGGCCAAGCAGCATCTTGGTCATCTGCGCGTCGTCGTCGATATACTCAACCCGCTTCTTGCGCGTCACCTTGTAAAGCGGCGGCTGGGCGATATAGACATAACCCTGTTTCACCAGTTGCGGCATCTGGCGGTACAAAAACGTCAGCAACAGCGTACGGATGTGCGAGCCGTCCACGTCGGCATCCGTCATGATGATGATTTTGTGGTAGCGCAACTTCTCAATGTTGAACGCGCCCTCGCCCTCGCCGGTGCCGATGCCGGTGCCGACTGCGGTAATCATCGTTCGGATTTCGCGGTTCTCGAGCACCTTGTCGAGACGCGCCTTCTCGACGTTGATCAGCTTGCCGCGAATCGGCAAAATCGCCTGAAACTTCCGGTCGCGCCCCTGCTTGGCCGAGCCGCCGGCGGAGTCGCCCTCCACAATATACAACTCGGTGTTGGCCGGGTCCCGGTCGGAACAGTCAGCCAGTTTGCCCGGCAAACCGCCACCGGTCATCGCCGTTTTGCGAACGGTGTCTCGGGCCTTGCGAGCCGCCTCGCGGGCGCGGGCTGCAGTCAGGCACTTGTCGACGATCTTTTTGCCAAGCGCCGGGGTGCTGTCGAAATAGCCCATCAAGCCTTCATAAACGATTGATGACACAATGCCCTCCACTTCGCCGTTCACCAGCTTGACCTTGGTCTGCGACTCGAAGCGGGGGTTCGGCAGCTTGACGCTCAGGATACAGATCAACCCTTCGCGCACATCGTCGCCGGAGAGGCTCGGGTCCTTTTCCTTCAACAGCTTGTTCGCCTTGGCGTACTGGTTGATCGCGCGGGTGAGAGCCGTGCGGAAACCGGTCAGGTGCGTGCCTCCGTCGGAGTTGGCGATTGAGTTGGCGAAGCACAGTATCTGGTCGTTGTAGCTCGAGTTGTACTGCATCACACAATCAACGATGACTTCGTCCTTGGTCGAGTGAAACGCGATCGGTTTGGCGTGGATGATCTGCTTGTTCTCGCCGATCTGCTTGACGAACTGCACGATGCCCTCCTTGTAATAGAATGTCTCCGTTTTGCCGTCCTCACGCTCGTCAGCTAGCACAATCGTGATGCCCGGGTTCAGGAATGCCAACTCGCGCAGACGATGGTGCAGAATCTCCGCCTTGTACTCGGTCGTGATTGTGAAAATTTCCGGGTCCGGCAGGAACGTGATCTTCGTGCCAGTCTTCTTCGCCTTGCCAATGACATGGAGTTTCTTGGTGGTCTTGCCCTGAGCAAACTCGATGTAGTGCACCTCCCCATCGCGATAGATCTCAGCCTTGAACCAGATCGACAACGCGTTCACGCACTTGGCGCCAACCCCGTGCAGACCGCCGGAGTACTTATACGCCCCCTGGCCGAACTTGCCGCCCGCATGCAGATTGGTGAGCACCAACTCGACCGCCGGCATCTTGAACTTCTTGTGCGTGTCCACCGGGATGCCGCGCCCGTCATCCTCCACCGACACCGAGCCGTCCACGTGGATCGCGACCTTTATCTTGTTACAAAACCCGGCCAGATGCTCGTCAATCGAGTTGTCGAGCACCTCGTACACACAGTGATGGAGTCCGTTTTCGTCGGGGTCGCCGATGTACATCCCCGGCCGCTTCCGCACGGCCTCCAGACCCTCGAGTTTGTCAATTTTTGATGCGTCGTACCGATCGGTACTAGCTGTTGTTTTAGGCACTTTTTTTCTAGCTAATGAGATTCAAAACAGGGTCGTTGGCTTGCTGAAATTCAGGGCATTAACGGCTATCCCCGTAAACAACAATTTATACCCAAAAACACCTCCAC
>DASCOW010000097.1:0-3487 GCA_036012205.1 Verrucomicrobiota bacterium | reverse complement strand
CGGATTCTCAACATTTCAACCCGCATTTCAAAGAGAAAAAAACCATCTATAAGCAACAAATCCTCCCCATTTTAAACGAAAACATAATCATTTCTTGTCATCTGCCTGTCGTTTATGCGGGGATACATCCCTCGGTGCGACAAAATTGACCTGTAGTTTATCAATCGCCCCGTCCGCGAGGCGGAGGCGGGCCTGTGGTCTGCTCCCCCGGTCAGTTGGGGGGTCTGCCTTGAGGTGTAGGCTAAGTTTGTAGTTTTGCTCACCCCAACATCGTTCTAAGCAGCCGTGCTGTTGTTGAGTCGGGTTGAGGGAGCGGCACCGGTTCGTTGTGCTACTTTGTGTGCTACTTTCGCCTGCCCAAGCGGGGGTGGATAAATCGATATTTCCTAGGAAATTGATCGATTATGAGACCCGATGAGGCCTGAATTTGAAAACCTAAATCCGGCGCGTCTACCAATTCCGCCACGCGCGCACAACCATCGGCAGCGCTCGGCCACCGTCGGTGGCATACTGCTCCGGGCCGGGCCGCTTGGTCAACGCAGAATCGCGCTTGGCTCGGCGGTCACAGTTCCCGGCCGGCCGCCTCGGCGATGGGAGCCAACTCCTCCATCAACGTGGCAAAACCATCGAGGTCAATCTGTTGTGCGGCGTCGCTGATGGCCTCGGTCGGGTTCGGGTGCACCTCGACGAGCAACGCGTCGGCGCCCATGGCCACAGCGCCTTTGCACATCGAGCACACCAACGACGCCTTGCCACAGCCCTGGCTCGGATCAACAACGATCGGGCAGTGCGACTCGGTCTTGACGATGGCCACCGCAGAGAGATCGAGCGTGTTGCGGGTGTAATCCTCAAAGGTCCGGATGCCGCGCTCGCAGAACAGTAGGTTTGGGTTGCGATTAGCCAGCACGTATTCGCCGGCGAGCAGCCACTCCATAATCCGCATCGACATACCGCGCTTGAGCAGCACCGGCTTGCCGGTCTGCGCGGCGGCAATGATGAGCTGGAAGTTTTGCGCATTGCGCGTGCCGATCTGCAGCATGTCCGCATACTCGGCGACCAGCCCGGCGTGATCCTGCGAGAGCAACTCAGTGACGATCGGCAGGCCGGTTTCCTCGCGTGCCTTGGCCAACAGCTTGAGGCCATCCTCGCCGAGCCCCTGGAATTCGTACGGCGACGTGCGCGGCTTGTACGCCCCGCCGCGCAGCATGCTGGCGCCGGCGGCCTTGACGGCGTGCGCGGTTTTCATCAATTGCTCCTCGCTCTCGACGGAGCACGGGCCGGCCATGACCTGGATTTTTTTACCGCCCACAATCACGCCACCAGCGTTGACGGTGGAGTCCTGCGGATGCGCCTCTCGGCTGACAAGCTTGTGTCGTTTTTGGATCGGCGTGACCGACTCAACCTGCGACCAGGCGTTGAGCACGTCCAGATCGCGGTGTGAGTGTTCGTCACCAATCGCGCCGATCACCGTGCGGGCGACGCCGTGCATGACATGGGGTTGGTAGCCAAGTTTTTTAATTTCCTCGACGACGGCATTTTCCTCCTCGGGGGAGACATTGCTTTTTAGTACGACTATCATTTTGGTTTTGTTTTTTGCGCCGGAGGAAGTTGGGCCTGGGACGAAAAAAGCCGCAGGCTTGGCTGCCTGCGGCTGGGTAAATTCTGTTTCAGTTCATCAACAAATCCCCAAGACACGCAGACGGCGCGGGCTGGTAAACCAATACCAGCCGCTAAAAAATCCAAAAAACTGCGTGCATCGAAAACTCACGGCGGCGGAGCGTAACAAACGCCGCCCGGCTGTCAACCGGTTTTCCGCCCGCCCAGGAGCACTTTTCTTTTGCCGCCGCAACGGCCCATCGCCATATTGCGCCGCGACATGATTCCCGCAACACGATGGTTCATCACTGTAGCGATTGCAGCCTTGGCTCTCACTATGATCACCCAGGCCAGGGCACAGAAAGTCCCCAAGCCGGATTTCAAGCAGTACAAGCGCATCCACCAAAAGGCGCTCGACCTGATCCGAACCGGAAAGGCCAAGACAGCGATAAAATTCCTCGCGATCGTGGAGGAGAAGCTGCCGAAGGACGCCGAGACGCAGTATATGCTTGCCGTGGCACAGTGCACGCTTGGCCAGACGGACGCCGCCGAGGCGAGTGTCGAAAAGGCACTCAAATTTGGCCTGCCGGTCGGGCGCATCATCGGCGGTTCACACAACGGCTTGGAAGCCATCCGCAAGCGGTCGCTGATCCAGCGACTGCTCAAGCAGCACGGCAAAAAACCGGTGCACGGGCCGATGGTCGGCAACCTCACCGGTACCAGCGCGACCGTCTGGCTGCGCACCGCCGATGCTGCCACCGTGCAAGTGGAGGCCAACACCATTACGCCTTCGCCGGCAGGGCGCGTCACCGCAAAGGTGCAAACCCGACGCGAGCACGACTTTGTGGCCAAGGTTATCCTGGACGGGCTCAAGTCCAAAACCCGCTACGCCTACACTGTCACCATCGACGGCCAAAAAAACCGGGCGGACAACCAGCAGTTCACGACTTTCAGCAAAAGCGGCCAAGCCGGGAAATTCCGCCTAGCCTTCGGTGGCGGTGCCGGATTCGTGCCGCAGCACGAGTACATCTGGAACACCATCGCCGCGACCCGCCCGGACGCGCTGTTCCAACTCGGCGACAATGTCTACATCGACAACACCAACGTGATGGATATGCACCACTACTGCTACTACCGCCGCCAGTCGCGCCCTGAGTACCGCTCGCTCGTCGCCGGACTGGGGGTGTTTTCGATATGGGACGACCACGATTTCGGCACCAACGACTGCTCCGGCGGGCCGGAGATCGAGTCGCCGGACTGGAAGCGACCGGTTTACGAAATCTTCCGCGACAACTGGGCCAACCCCGGCTACGGAGGCGGCGACAAGCAGCCGGGGATCTGGTGGGACTCGTACATCAACGACGTGCACTTCATCTGCCTCGACGGCCGCTACTACCGCACCAACCCGAAGAAAACCAAGGGAGAACTAAGCATGCTCGGCCCGGCGCAAAAGCGCTGGCTGCTGAGCACGATTAAAAACTCACGCGGCACTTTCAAGGTGCTTATTTCACCGGTGCCGTGGGTGTTCAAGGCCAAAGGTGATAGCAACGACACATGGAACGGCTTCAAAAAAGAGCGAAACGATATTTTCACCTTCCTCAGCAAAAACAAGGTCGAAGGCGTCGTGCTGATGAGCGCTGACCGCCACCGCTCTGACCTCTGGAAAATCGACCGGCCCAGCGACTACGCGCTGTACGAATTCAACAGCAGCCGCCTAACAAACCAGCACGTTCACAGCACTATGAAAGAGGCGGTTTTCTCGTACAACGCCAAGCAGTCGTTCGGAACGGTGGACTTCGACACGACCACCGCCGACCCGACTGCCACCTACCGCATCCACACCATCGACGGCGAGCAGGTGTTTCAGCACACCGTCAAGCGCAGCAACCTG